>NZ_JBUEGB010000009.1:0-217123 GCF_054963695.1 Micromonospora sp. RTBAU3-60
ACACGCAGGACCCTGTCTGGGGCAACCTCTCCACTCTACCCGGGCCGTTCCGCGCAGTCAACCTCGTATCCGAGGTGATCAACTTGGTTCGGTCCGATCCACGCCGACGCACGCCGTATCCGGCGGTCGTTGCTGTCGTGGGTTCCGGCGGACCGGCCGGCACCGCTTTCGCGGCCACCCGCCCGGCTCCCTGCCGGCCTTCGCACTCTACCCGGTCGGCTTCGCGATCGCAACCCCGTGTTTCTCGGAGTGCCTCGCACCGCCCGGATCCCCAGTCTCGCTCGGCGTCTCCGCCACGAGCCTGGCGCCCGTTGTCGGCCGGTTTGTCCGGCCTCCCGCGTGCAGAGAGAAAGTTACGCGTACGGCTCCGAGAAGGCAAATCAATGATCGTCACTTCGATTTGCCGGGTGCCGGGAAACCCGACGGCGGACCGGCGGCGTCGAGAAGGACCATCGACGGCTCCGGCGTGCCAGAGTGTCTGGCATGGATGACGTGTCCCGGTTCCCGGTGGCGACGCTCGCCGCAGACACCCTGCTCGGCCTCCTGCTGCCGTTCTGGCAGCTCGTCATCGCCGCCTTCGTGGTCTTCGTCGTCCTGGTGTCGGTGGGGCGACTCGCCCGACGCGGTCGCTCCCGGATGACCACGGCGCTGCTCATCACCGCCGCGGCGATCGCCGGGTTCACCGTGATGGGTGTGCTGCTCGAGAGCTGACCGGGGTCAGAGCCGGCGGTTGGCGAGGCTGGGCACCTCAGCGCGGATGGTCCGCAGCCGGTCGAGGTCCAGGTCGGTGACGGCGAGGCCCGGGCCGTCCGGCACCTGGCTCAGCACGGTCCCCCACGGGTCCACCACCATGCTGCGGCCGAAGCAGGTCCGGCCCGGATCGTGGTCACCGGTCTGGCCGGCGGCGGCGACGAAGCACTGGTTCTCGATCGCCCGCGCCCGCAGCAGGACCTCCCAGTGGTCCCGGCCGGTGTGCATCATGAACGCGGCGGGCACGACCAGGAGCTCGGCGCCGCCGTCCGTGGCCAGTTGCCGGTAGAGCTCGGGGAAGCGCAGGTCGTAGCAGATCGATAGGCCCACGCGCAGGCCTTCGACGTCGACCACCACCGGCTGGTCGCCGGGCGCGACCGTCGCGGACTCCAGGTACGAGACCCGGCCCGGGATCTCCACGTCGTACAGATGGATCTTGCGGTAGCTGGCGGCGAGCGCGCCGGTGCGGTCGAAGACCAGTGAGGTGTTCCAGGTGTGCTCCGGGTCCGGCCCGGCCTCGTGGAACGAGCCGGCGATCACCCACATGCCCAGCCGGCGGGCGACCCCCGCGAAGAACTCCCCCACCACGCCGTCGACCTTCTCGGCCGGCGGCATCCGGTCGGCCACGCCGAGATAGTCGACGTACTCGGGGAGGACGGCGAGATCGGCGCCGGCCGCCGCAGCCCTGACCAGCAGGGCCTCGGCGGCGGCGAGGTTCGCCGCACGGTCGTCGCGGGCGTTGAGCTGGCAGACGGCGACGCGCATGGGGCTCAGCGTACGGGCGACGCGCGGCCGGCGACAGGGCTCAGTTGCCCGCCGCCATCCGCACCGGGGGCCCGGGCAGCGCGACGAGGGTCAGGCGGACTTCTCCTCGCGATCCCGACGGGCCCGGCGACCGGTGAACTCGCGGGGCACGATGGTCGGGTTCACGTTCTCCAGCACCACCTCGCGGGTGATCAGCACCCGGGCGGCGTCGGGGTTGCTCGGCACCTCGTACATCACGGAGAGCAGGACCTCTTCCATGATCGCGCGGAGGCCGCGGGCCCCGGTGCCGCGGAGCATGGCCTGGTCGGCGATCGCCTCCAGCGCCGGCTGCTCGAACTCCAGCTCGACGCCGTCCAGCTCGAAGAGGCGCTGGTATTGCCGGACCAGCGCGTTGCGCGGCTCGGTGAGGATCCGGACCAGCGCCGACCGGTCGAGGCTGCGCACGCTGGTGATCACCGGGAGCCGGCCGATGAACTCGGGGATCAGCCCGAACTTGAGCATGTCCTCCGGCATGACCTGGCTGAAGATGTCGTCGGTCGACCGCTCCGAGACCGACCGGAGCCGGGCACCGAAGCCGGTGCCACCGGAGCCGGTGCGGGCCTCGATGATCTGGTCGAGGCCGGCGAAGGCGCCACCGCAGATGAACAGCACGTTGGTGGTGTCGATCTGGATGAACTCCTGGTGCGGGTGTTTCCGCCCGCCCTGCGGCGGCACGTTGGCCACCGTGCCCTCGAGCATCTTCAGCAACGCCTGCTGCACGCCCTCGCCGGAGACGTCCCGGGTGATCGACGGGTTCTCCGACTTACGGGCGATCTTGTCGACCTCGTCGATGTAGATGATCCCGGTCTCGGCGCGCTTGATGTCGTAGTCGGCCGCCTGGATCAGCTTGAGGAGGATGTTCTCCACGTCCTCGCCGACGTAGCCCGCCTCGGTGAGGGCGGTGGCGTCGGCGATCGCGAACGGGACGTTGAGCATCCGGGCCAGGGTCTGCGCCAGGTGGGTCTTGCCGCAGCCGGTGGGACCGAGCAGCAGGATGTTGGACTTGGCCAGCTCGACGCCGTCGTTGCCGGAGCCCGGTGCGCCGGCCGCCTCGGCCTGGATCCGCTTGTAGTGGTTGTAGACCGCGACGGCGAGCGCCTTCTTGGCCTGCTCCTGACCGACGACGTAGTTGTCGAGGAACTGGCAGATCTCCATCGGCTTGGGAAGCTCTTCCCACTTCACCTCGCCGGATTCGGCCAGCTCCTCCTCGATGATCTCGTTGCAGAGATCGATGCACTCGTCGCAGATGTAGACGCCCGGACCCGCGATGAGCTTCTTGACCTGCTTCTGCGATTTGCCGCAGAAGGAGCACTTCAGTAGGTCGCCGCCGTCACCGATCCGTGCCACCTACGTTCTCCCTGCACTCGTCGGCCGGAGCGCCGGCCCTGACCTGCGGGCCTGCCGCCCGTCCGTCTGTCGTCCCATCCGCCGATCCGCACCAGCGAAGCGGTACAGACCCGACGTTACCCGCTGGCGGAGGTTTCTCCGACCCCCAAAACGGGTGTGTCAGAGGTCGGCCGGGACCGATGCCCCGGCCGACCTCCGATTCGGCACAGCTCAGCTCGCGGCGTGCGCCGCCAGCAGACCCTTCTTGCGGCTGGTCAGGATGGTGTCGACCAGCCCGTACTCCTTGGCCTCCTCGGCCGTCATGATCTTGTCACGGTCGATGTCCTTGCGGACCTGGTCGACCGGGCGGTTGCAGTGCTGGGAGAGCATCGTCTCCAGCTGAGTCCGCATCCGCAGGATCTCCCGGGCCTGGATCTCGATGTCCGAGCCCTGACCGTAGCCGCCCTCGGTGGCCGGCTGGTGGATGATGATCCTGGAGTTGGGCAGCGCCATCCGCTTGCCCGGGGTGCCCGCGGAGAGCAGCACGGCCGCCGCGCTGGCCGCTTGGCCGAGGCAGACGGTCTGGATGTCCGGGCGGACGTACTGCATGGTGTCGTAGATCGCCGTCATGGCGGTGAAGGAGCCGCCGGGCGAGTTGATGTACATGATGATGTCGCGGTCCGGGTCGGTGCCCTCGAGCGTCAGCAGCTGGGCCATCACGTCGTTGGCCGAGGCGTCGTCCACCTGCACGCCGAGGAAGATGATCCGGTCCTCGAAGAGCTTGTTGTACGGGTTGGACTCCTTCATCCCGTACGACGTGCGCTCGACGAACGACGGCAGAACGTAGCGGTTGTGCACGGCCGCGAACTGGGGCGGCAGGCTCAGGTCGGTCATCGTCAGCTCCTCGGTCAGCTCAGGGTCCCGGCGCCTTCCGGAACCTGGGCGGCTCCGGTGATCACCTTGTCGATGAAGCCGTAGTCCATGGCCTCCTGGGCCGTGAACCAGCGGTCGCGGTCCGAGTCCGCCTCGATCTCCGCCGCGCTCCGGCCGGTGTGGAACGCGACCCGCTCCTGGAACATCCGCTTCGTGTAGAGCATCTGCTCGGCCTGGATCGCGATGTCCGCGGCCGTGCCGCCCATGCCACCGGACGGCTGGTGCATCATGATCCGCGCGTGCGGCAGGGCGTAGCGCTTGCCCTTGGTGCCCGCGCAGAGCAGCAGCTGGCCCATCGAGGCGGCCATGCCCATCGCCACGGTCGACACGTCGTTGTCGATGAACTGCATGGTGTCGTAGATGGCCATGCCGGAGTAGACCGAGCCACCCGGCGAGTTGATCCAGAGGTTGATGTCGCGGTCCGGGTCCTCCGCGGCGAGCAGCAGCAGCTGCGCGCAGATGCGGTTGGCGACCTGATCGGTCACCTCGCTGCCCAGGAAGATGATCCGCTCCTTGAGCAACCGGTTGTAGACCGAGTCGTCGAGGTTGCCAATTGAGTCGCCACCGCGGGCCTCGAGCGCCCGGAGCGGCTTCGCTGGGATGTGCATGTCGGTCATGGCAGCCCTTCGCTCTCCGTACCGTCGTACCCGACACTAACCGGTCGGCCGGGGGCCGTACTCCCGGTCGGGGCACTGTTCGCTCTCAGCGCAGCTGCCCTGGAGGGCGTACCCCGAAAAGGGTTTCGGCCGCCGTCCAGCGTGCAGCTACGGACGGCGGCCGACACCCGGCGATCAGTGTTCGTGGTTGTGCTCGGCCTCGTTCTGGGCCCGGAGCGCGTCCAGGGTGACCTCGTTGCCCGCCGAGTCCTTGATCTTGACCTTCTCCATCACCGCGGCGAGCGCCTTGCCCCGGCGGACGTCGCCGAAGACGGCCGGCGCGGCGCCGGAGCGGACCAGCTGGTCGTAGTACTGCTGGGGAGCCATGCCGGCGCGCTGGGCGCGGTGGACGATCTCGTGGCCGAACTCGTCGTCGGAGACCTGCACGTCCTCGGCGTCGGCCAGGGTGTCCAGCAGGAGCTGGATCTTGACGCCGTCGGTCGCCGCCTCGGTGAGCTCGGCGTCGATCTGCTCCTCGGTCTTCTCCTCGGCGGCGAGGTATTCCTCGAGGGAGGCGCCGATGCGCTCCAGCTGGTCGACCATCGCGGCCTTGCGGCTCTCGACCTCCTCGCGGACGACACCCTCCGGCGCCGGCACCTCGGCGGCGGCGACCATCTGCTCGAGGGCCTTGTCCCGAGCGGCGTAGATCTGCTCGACCTGCTTGCCGCGGGTGACCCGCTCGCGGAGGTCGTTGCGCAGCTCCTCCATGGTGTCGAACTCGCTGGCCAGCTGGGCGAAGTCGTCGTTGAGCTCCGGCAGCTCCTTCTCCTTGACCGTGCGGACGGTCACCGCCACGTCGGCGTCCCGGCCGGCGTAGTCGCCGCCCACCAGCTGGGTGGAGAAGGTGGTGCTCTCGCCGGCGGCCAGGCCGACCAGGGCCTCGTCCAGGCCCGGCAGGAGCTGCTTGCTGCCGACCTCGTGCGAGATGTTGCTCGCCGAGCCGCCCGGCACCTCCTCGCCGTCGACCGTGGCGTTCAGGTCGATCTGGACGTAGTCGCCCTCCTGGGCGGCCCGCTCGACGGTCTTCAGCGTGGCGAACCGCTCGCGCAGGCCGTTGACCTGCTCGTCGATCTCGCTGTCGGCGACCTGGATCTCGTCCACGGTCACCTCGATCGACGCCGGGTCCGGCAGGGTGATCTCCGGGCGGACGTCGACCTCGGCGGTGAAGTTGAGCGAGTCACCGTCGGCGAACTCGGTGATCTCGACCTCCGGGCGACCGAGGGTCTTCAGCTCGTGCTCGCGGACCGCGGCGAGGATGTTCTGCGGGATCGCCTCCTGCACCGCCTCGTTGAGGACGGTGCCCCGGCCGACCCGCTGGTCGATCACGGCGGGGGGAACCTTGCCCCGGCGGAAGCCGGGAACCTGGACCTGCTGCCCGATCTCCCGGTACGCCTTCTTGAGGCTCGGCTCGAGCTCGACGAACGGCACCTCGATGGCGAGCCGCACGCGCGTCGGGCTCAGAGTCTCGACGGTGCTCTTCACAGGCGTACTCCTTGACGGATCTCAGTTGAGTCTGGGCGTGATTACGCGCATCGAGTGTAGGCGAGCCGGCCTGCTGCATCGGCAGCGCCCGGGTACCGCGCGGAAAAATCGGCGGTTCCCGGGCGGCCGGCCGCGAACGGACAGTCGGGGTGGCGGGATTTGAACCCACGGCCCCTCGCTCCCAAAGCGAGTGCGCTACCAAGCTGCGCCACACCCCGTGGCGACGAGAAGTGTATGCCGTCCGCGCCCCCTGGACCCGCACCGGGGCCGCGCGAGGCGCGCGCACCTGGGCGGCGCGAGGCCCGCACCGGCGTGGCATGCGAGGGCGACGCGAGGCGCCCGCCGGGCGGCGCGGGCGCACGCCCGGGTTCGCGGGATGCAGCAGTTTCGGCGAAAGAGTGGTCTCCCGGAGCGGCGAGGGGCCTCTTTCGCGGAAGTGGTGCGGATCTTGGACGCCGAGCGACCGGCGGCGCGCGGTACGGGGCTACGCGTCCGGTTCGGGGATTCGGTAGGCTGTCGGGCGCGCCCCGCGGCAGCGGGGTGCCTGCGGGCGTAGCTCAATGGCAGAGCTTCAGTCTTCCAAACTGACGGTGCGGGTTCGATTCCCGTCGCCCGCTCCACCCACGAAGGCCCAGGTGGACCGCATGATCGCGGCACCTGGGCCGGCCCACCTCTCCCCCACGTTCGATCTTGCGTGCCATCCGCGTGCCAATTCACCGGCGGCGACGGCTCTCCCCGGCGATGCGACGATCCATCGCGGAGGCGATCTCGCGGTCACGCTCGCTGGTGGCGTGCTGTAGATCAGCACCGCCCGCATGGTGGCGTGGCCCATGCGGCGTCGGGACGCTCTACAACGCACCCACCGGCTGACCGATACGAACCGAGACGCGGGGAGGACCGGGAATGGCGAGCCCGTTCGGCCGACGAGAGCAGAGGTTGGTCCTGGCGGTTGTCCTGGGCACCCTTCTGATCGGCGGCGGGATCCTGCTCGACGCTCGGCTGACCGCGGCGATCGACGAGCGGGTACGCGTCGGCGGCGGGACGACCGGCCGGGTGGTCCACGTCGAACGGTTCAAGATCAGCCGTTCGTTCGCCGCCACGAGGTTGACCGTGGACTACACGTTCGATGGCGTGCGGCACCGGGAGCGGTTCTCCAGCGAACTCGACGAGAGTGAGTTCCACGTCGGGGACGTACTCGCGGTACGCGTCGACCGGACGGATCCGACCCGGGCTGCCACGCCGGACGGGTACGCGACGGAGGACCTGCTCCTGCAGGTGCCGACCCTCCTGGAAGGTCTCGGCATCGTCGTGATCATGATCTCGCTCGCGCTGCTCAGAAGGGGGCCCCGGCGCGAGTAGGTGGGCGGGAGGGGACTGCCACCCCGGCCCTGGTACGGCTGATCCCCCGGGACGCGAACCACGCCGCCCAGGCCGCGTTGTGCGCCCATCGCACCGCCGCGCCACCTCGCAATCGAGTTGCGGGAAGGGGGGCGGGCCACCGCCGCCGCACGGGACCCGGGGGATCGCAGCGAATCCGTACCTCGCGCCGGAGATCACCCGGCGGCGGGGCCTGCGTACGATGCGGGGCCGGACATCCCCGCGTCGGGTGGAGGTAGCCACGGATGTCAGGCCAGCAGGACGGGTACGCCCTCGGCGTCGACCTCGGCACCTCGAACACGGTGGCGGTGTTGCGCTGGCCGGACGGGCGGACCCGCCCGTTGCTCGTGGACGGACACCCGATCCTCCCCTCCGGCGTCTACGTCGACCCCGACGGGCACCTCCACGTGGGGCGGGACGCGCAACGGCTGGCGCAGGCTGACCCGGCCGGGTACGAGCCGAACCCCAAGCGCCGGGTGGACGAGGAGACCGTCGAACTGGGCGGGCGGGCGTACCGGCCGGCCGAGCTGCTGGCGGCGACGCTGCGGGCGGTGGCAGACGCGGCGGTGGCCACGGTGGGCTTCCTCCCGCCCGCGGTGGTCACCCACCCGGCGGCCTGGGCGGCGCCCCGCCGACAGGTGCTGCACGACGCGCTCGCGCTGGCCGGCTGGCCTCCGGCCGCCGAGCACACCCTGGCCGGGCCGATCACGCCCGGCACCCGGCTGCTGCGCGAGCCGGTGGCCGCCGCCCGCTACTACACCCAGGTGCTGCGCCGGCCGGTCCCGGTCGGGGGCTCCGTCGCGGTGTTCGACTTCGGCGGCGGCACCCTCGACGTGGCGGTGCTGCGGAACGAGGGCGCCGACCCGTGGGGCGACTCGGGATTCGCGCTGGTCGCCAGCGGTGGCGTCGCCGACCTCGGCGGCCTGGACCTGGACGCCGCCCTGGTGGGCCGGCTGGGCGACCTGGTCGGCCCGGTGCACCCGGCCGCGTGGGCGCGCCTGACCGACTCGAGGAGCACCGCGGAGCGGCGCGACCTTCAGCAGCTCTGGGACAACGTACGCGGGGCGAAGGAGATGCTCTCCCGGGCCATGGTCGCGCCGGTGGCCGTACCGGGGGTGGAGGCGGCCGCCCGGCTGACCCGGGAGGATCTGGAACTGCTCGCCGCTCCCCTGCTGGCCCGGGCGGTGGCCGAGACCCGCGACGTGATCGCCGCCGCGGGGCTCGTACCCGGGCAGCTCGCCGGCCTCTTCCTGGTCGGCGGGTCGTCCCGGGTGCCGCTGGTGGCCCGGATGCTCCATGCGGACCTGGGGGTCGCCCCGACCGTCCTGGAACAGCCCGAGCTGCCGGTCGCCGAGGGGGCGCTGACGGACCTGCCGCTGCCCCGCCGGGCCGCAGCCGGGGCGCCGGCGGTGCCCGCCGGACCGCACGGCACGCCGCCCGGGCGCACGCCACCGGCGCCGGCCGGGCCCGCATCCGGCGGCCCGCACGGCGCCCGACCCGAGAGCGCGTCAGCGGCCCCCACCGTCCCCGTACCCGCCGGAACGCACGACACGGTGCCCCAGAGCGCGCCACCGGCCGCCGGACCGCACGGCACGCTGCCGGCCGGGGCGGCGTCCGGGGACACGCTGCCGGCGGCCACGGTGCCGGTCCCCGCGCCGCACGCCACCCTGGTCGCCGACGCGAGGACCCTGCCCGGGTACGCGGGCACCCCGACCCCGTCGGGGCACGTCGGCGCCGGGCAACCGCCGACCGTGCCGGATCAGGGCGGTTTCGCTCCGGGCGGCCCGGGGCGGCCGGACGTGCCCTTCGGTGCGCCGCCGGTCTCGCCCGCGCCGGGATTCGGCGCGGCCCGGCCGGGGCGGGGCCGACGAAATCTGTGGATCGCGCTCGGCGCCGGCCTCGTGGTGGTCGGCGTGGTGGCCGCGACGGTGCTGTGGGCGTTCCGGGACCCCTACCCGGCGCTGGAGTTCCGGGACCTGGAGGTGATCGACCGGTACGGGGCGGGCAGCGAGCGACCGAGCGACATGTTCACCTCGGTGCTGGCCGACCGGGCCTACCTGGCGTACCCGCGGGATGACGACCGGCTGCAGGTGGTGGCGGTCGACGCGGCCACCGGCGACAAGCGGTGGAGCGAGCCGACCCCGGTGGCCGCGGACCGGTGGGCGACGGTCCAGGCGCTGCCCGGCGCGATCGCCGTGCTCACCGACGCCGCCGGTGCCGGCACGCCCCGCGAGCTGGTGGTGCTCGACGCCGGCACGGGCAAGCAGAGCTGGCAGTTGAGCATCCATGGCGACGACGCCCTGTATTTCACCGAGGACACGGCGGTCTGGCTCGACCGGACCGGCGGCCGGCTGGTCGGGCTGCGGCTCGACAACGGCCAGCAGAAGTGGGACCAGGCCAACCCGCGCAACGAGTACGGCGACGCCCGCACCGCGGTGGTGCCGGTCGGCACGGGCGAGGCGCTCGGCGGGCCCGCGTACCTCGACGGCTCGCCGCGGGCGCCGTGGCTCGGGGGCGCGAACCGGCTCGTCCAGGTGGGGGCGGACCGGTCGGTGCGGGTGATCGACATGGACAGCGGGGAGATCCTGCGCAGCCGGGGCAACGTCGCCGACGTCGACGACCTGGTGGCGGCGCGGGACGACCGGCTGTACGTCACCGAGGACAGCCACGGCTACCGGCTGCTCGCCTACGACCTGGGCAAGCTCGGCGGGCCGGCGGTGCTATACACCGCCCCGGACGAGCGGCGCCGGGCGAAGGCGCTGGTCACCTGCGGCGAGCAGCGGGCCTGCCTGTTGGAGGTGCCGGACTCCGGAGCCGACGGGACGGAGGTGGTGGCGGTCACCGAGGGGAAGGCCGCCCGCCACTGGTCGGCCCCGGCGGCGGACGGGCTGGTCCCGCTGGGCGAGCACCTGCTCGCCTGGCGCGACTCCCCGCAGGCCGCGTTCACCCTCTTCGACCCGGAGGGCACGGCGGTGCTGCGCGACCGGGACGGGGTGGCCGGGCGGATCGACGGCGGGAACCTGCTGCTCTTCGCGGAGTCGCCGAGCAGCGCGGCGGACGACCGCAGCGTGGCCGGCATGTCGGTGAGCGACGCGCCGGACGAGATGGGGCTGCTCAAGGACGTGCGCAGCGAGTCCTGCTCGTGGAACGCCGAGGTGCTCGCCTGCGGCGCCGAGAAGGACTTCGTGCTGTACCGCTTCGCCGGCTGACCCACCCACCCGGCCCGCCGAAATGGCGGCCGCAGGTCTGCCCCGGCAGGGGCGGCTCAGCCCACCGGGCGACGGATGAACCGGGCAAAGCCGGGTAAGGCGACCTCGTCCTGGTGGAGTGACGACCGGCGTCGCGGCATCCCGCGACCGGGCGCGCGGGCGGGCGGCGCAACGCCGACCCGCCCGCCGCCACGGCGGATCAGTTGCCGGTGACCCAGTTCCAGGCGGCCACCACCCACTCGGTCTGCTGCAGGTAGGCGACCCCCACACCGGCCAGGAAGAGCGCCGTCACCAGGTGGGCGCCGCGCGCGCTGCGGCGTACCCGGCCCAGTTGCCGCTCCCAGACGAGCCGGCCGAGCAGGCGGGCGAGCGCGAAGAGGCCGGCGGCCGTGAGCAGGCTGAGCACGAAGGTGAGCAGCGGTGCGCCGAGGTCGCCACGGCCGGAGATCGCCCAGATGCCCCAGCAGACGAAGGCGAACAGGACACCGGCCGCGCTCCACTCGCCGCCCCGGCGCAGCTGGGCCAGGTGCCAGGCCATCGGGCGGCGCGGGGCGGAGCCACCGGACCAGTCCGTCGTCGGGTCGACGGTGGAGAACTGCTCGGTCCGCGGCGTACGCGGCTGCCCCACCGCGGCCACCCCACGCCGGAACGCGTCCCGCTGCGGTGGCACCACCCCGACACCGGGCTGCGGCGGCACCTCCACGGTGCGCTCGGCCCACGGCTGTGTCTGGTCCGCCATCTCGTGTCCTCCCCCTCGACCGACGCCGGCCACGGTTCCGAGGGTAGCGAGCCGGCAAATCGGTCGCCGACCCCGAAGGGGATGGGTTACACACATCCGATGATCGACGTAACGGTGCCCCGGGCCGAGGACTTCGACGACATCGCCGGACTGCTGGCCCTCGCCTTCCACGGCGGCTCCGACCCGGAGCTGCGCGAGATCGAACGGCCCATCTTCGAGCCCGAACGCGCCCTGCTGGTCCGCGACGGCGGCACCGCCGTGGCGCACGCCGGAGCGTTCAGCCGCGAGCTGACCGTGCCGGGCGCGACCGTGCCGGCGGCGCACGTGACGATGGTCTCGGTCGCCCCGACCCACCGTCGCCGGGGCCTGCTCACCGGCCTGATGCGCCGGCAGCTCACCGAGATCCGCGACGCCGGCCGCGAGCCGGTCGCGGTGCTCTGGGCCAGCGAGGGTCGCATCTACCCCCGCTTCGGCTACGGCCTGGCCGCCCAGCGGTACACGCTGACCTGCGACACGAGCGAGCTGCGGCTGCCGGAACCGGCGTCCGCCGGGGGCACGCTCCGCCTGGATCGGCCGGCCGCGCACCAGGCCGAGCTGGCCCGGCTGTACGAGCGGGTACGTGCCGAGCGCCCCGGCTGGTCACGGCGGGACGAACGCTGGTGGGCGTACGTGCTCGCCGACGTGCCGAGCCTGCGGGGCGGCGCCACCGAGCGCCGGGTGCTGCTGCACGAGGGGCGCGACGGTCTGGACGGGTACGCGCTGTACCGGACGAAGGAGGAGTGGGACCGGACCGGCCCGCGCGGCGAGGTCCGGGTCGACGAGGTGGTGGCCGGGAACCCGGCGGCGTACGAAGCGCTGTGGCGGCTGCTGTTGTCGATCGACCTGACCCGGCGGCTGTCCTTCGACCGGGCCGCCGTGGACGAGCCGCTGCTGTGGCTGGTGAACGAGCCGCGGCAACTCGGCGCCCACCTCTCCGACGCCCTCTGGGTACGCGTCGTGGACGTCCCGGCCGCGCTGGCCGCCCGCCGGTACGCCGCCGACGTGGACGTGGTGTTCGAGGTTGCCGATGACCTGCTGCCGGCGAACGCCGGCCGGTGGCGGCTGGTCGGCGGTCCGTCCGGAGCCCGGTGCGAGGCGACCGACGCGCCCGCCCGGCTCGCCTGCGACGTGCGCGCCCTCGGCGAGGTCTACCTGGGCGGGTCCGGCCTGGGCGCGCTCGCCGCCGCCGGCCGGGTCCGTGAACTGCTGCCGGGCACGGTGGCCGAGGTGGCCCCGGCCTTCGGCTGGCACCGCGCCCCGGCCCCGATGGAGGTCTTCTGACCCGCCGCCACCACGCCGATCATGAGGTTGACGGGGCGATTCGCCCCGGTTCGCCACCGTCAACTCCATGATCGCCGGCTCTGGTCGGGCGGGCGCGATCAGTGGTGGGGGCGTACGGTCGGGGGATGGGTGATGCGGAGCGACGGCGCCGCCGACTGCGGCACCACGGCGAGGCCGGGATGCCGGACGGCGAAGCTGCCGCCGGACGGACCGGCCGGCATGAGCCCGCCGACACCTTCGCCGACGGGCCGACCGCGAGCACGGCGGCGGTGCACGACGACAGCGCCAGGTCGCGGCGCGGCATCACACGCGCCGAGCCGGAGTTGTCGGACGACGGCTCCAGGTCGCGGCGCGGCGTGAGACGCGCCGAGCTGGAGTTGTCGGAGCCCCGGGGGCGCCGCGGCGGCCCTGCCGCGGAGGAGGGCGAGCGGGGGTTGCGCGGCCTGGTCGGCTCCGGCTCCTCGCAGGTGAGCGTGACCGCCGCGCTGCGGGCGCGGGACGCCGCCCGGCCGACCGACGCGGACCTGGCCGAGGCCGAGGCCCGCGTCGTGCTCGTCCGGCGCAACTGGGTGCCCCGTGAGGAGCTCCCCCGCCCGAACCGGTAGCCCGTCAGGCGGGCAGTTCGGGCAGCTCGCGGGTCTGCTCGTACGCGGCCATCTGGGCAATCCGGCGGGCGTGCCGCGGGTTGCCCGAGAACGGGGTGGTCAGGAACGCCTCCACCAGGGCGGTCGCCTCGTCCAGGGTGTGCTGGCGGGCGCCGACGGCGATGATGTTGGCGTCGTTGTGCTCCCGCGCCAGCTGGGCGGTGTCGATGTTCCAGGCGAGGGCGGCCCGGACCCCGGCGATCTTGTTGGCCGCGATCTGCTCGCCGTTGCCGGAGCCGCCGATGACCACCCCGAGGCTGCCCGGGTCGCCCGCCACCCGGTCGCCGGTGTGCAGGCAGAAGGCGGGGTAGTCGTCGTCCGGGTCGTAGCCGTGCGGGCCCACGTCGACCACCTCGTACCCCTGCTTGGCCAGGTGGTTGGCCAGGTGCCCCTTCAGCTCGAAACCGGCGTGATCGGATCCCAGGTAGACGCGCATACCGCGCAGTCTGTCAGGCCGGCCTCCGCGCCGTCGCGCGGGCGGCGGCACGGAGGCGGATTCGTCACAGGATCAGTGCGGCAGCTCGGCCAGGACCAGGCCGGCGCGCGCCTTCGGGGTGAACCAGGTGCTCTTGCGCGGCATCTTCTCCCGGGCCAGGTTCACCGCGACGAAGTCGTCCACGGTCACCGGGGCGATCAGGATGGCCAGCTCGGCCCGGCCGGCGTCCACCTCGCCGGTGAGCCAGCCCGCCGGGTAGTCGCCGCCCACGTAGGTGATCCGCTTGTCGCCCGGGTCGAGGCCGAGCGCGTCGCGCAGCAGCAGCCGCTCGACCAGCGCGTGATCCAGGTTCTCCAGCCGGCCGCCGTCGACCTGCGGCAGGGTGACCGCGTACCCCCGGCCGGCGAGGTAGAGGTGGACGTCACCGCCGGCCGCCGGGACCTCGATCGGGCCGTCGATCGGGCTGATCTCGGCGCCGGCGGCGCGCAGCCGGTCGAGCAGCTCCTCCGGGCGGCTGGTCAGCTCGCTGACCAGCCGGTTGTAGGGCTGGATGGCGACCGAGGCGGGCGTGGTGATCACCGAGAGGAAGCGGGACAGGCCGCCGGTCTGGGCGGCCAGGCTGCGGTGGTTGCCGTCGGCGACCACCAGCTCCCCGCCGCCGGCGAGGGCGGTCAGCTCGTCCTGCTCCGGGCCGGGGCCCAGCAGCCAGATGGCGTGCGTCCGCCCGGCCTGGTCGACGTCGGTCGCAGCGGGCGCGCCGGCCGCCTCGGTCGCCGCCGCGAGCGCGGCGTGCAGCTCATCGCCCCGCCCGGTCTGCAGCAGGAGTACGGGCGAGAGCAGGTGGCCCAGCGCCTCGGCCAGGGCGACCCGCTCCCGCACCTTGGCGATGAAGACGTCCTCGTTGCGGATCACCAGGCCGGGCTCGTCGGCCCGGGTGGAGATCTGGTCGGTGTCGACCATGGCGAACAGCCCGTACGCGGGCTCCTCGCCGGGCGCGCTGATCCGGTAGAGCACCACGACCTGCTCGGCCGGGGTGTAGCTGCCGTCCGCCTTGGCCTCGGCGAGGCGGGCCACCGCGTCGGGGAGCGCGTCGAGGAAGGACTTTCCGACGCTGCCGGGCGCCCGGTGGGGCATCTCGATGCCGAGGGCACTGTGCGGATTCGCCTCGACGATGGCGGTGATCTCCGCGTCGTCGGCGAACTCGTCGTAGTTCTGCGCGCCGGTGCCGCCAGTGGTGATCCAGGCCCGGGCGATCGGATGCACGACCGTCATGCCCGCTGACGCTACCCGCGCCACCCGCCCCGCCGCGCCGGACCCTCGCCGCTTCCACCAGATGAAAGGAGGGGCCCCTGGTCAAGGCATTCGGTAGCGCAGGGGGCCCTCCCTGACCGCCGTCAGGCGGTGCGATCGGCGCCGGCGTTGCGGTGCCGGCCGGGGGCCGGACGGCGGCCGGGAGCCGGGGTGGTCGGCCGGGACGCGGCGGCCGCGGCGAGGCGTACCGTCGTCGCTCCCGGCACCGGGCGGCCGGCGGCGGCGCCGGACCGGATCCCGCCGGTGGTCCGGGGCGGGAAGTCCGCGTCGGCGGGCGGGGTCATCCGGGAGGTCGCCACCACCCGGGCGACGCCGACCACGATCGGCGGGGCCAGCAGGTCGGCCATCTCGGGTGGCAGGGTCGGCTCGACGGCCGGCCAGTCGCCCTCGGCCACGGACCAGTACGTCGCACCGGAGTCCGCGGTCGCCGTCACCGGCGCGTCGTCGGGCAGGCGGCGGTGCTTAGCCATGGGAACGCCTCCAGGAGCTGCCGGGGTGCGGCCCCCACGGGCCGCCGGCTGGGACACCTGGTGAAACGAACCCCGCGCCGCCGGGGTGACGCCGGCGCCGCGGGGTCGCGAAGGTGTCAACAAGGGGCCCCTGCGCTATCGAAAGCGCCAACCGGGCACCCTTCCTTGCCGCTCAGTCGAAGATGGGGCCCAGCTCCCGCGTCCGCTTGAGCTCGTAGAAGCCGGGGGTGCCGGCGACCAGCAGCACGCCGTCCCAGAGCCGGCCGGCCGCCTCGCCCTTCGGGGCCGGGGTGATCACCGGGCCGAAGAAGGCGACCTGGCCGCCGTCCGGGCCCGGGGCGTGGATCACCGGGGTGCCGACCTCGGTGCCGACCGGCCGCATGCCCGCCTCGTGACTGGCCCGCAGCGCCTCGTCGTACGCGCTCGTCTCGGCGGCGTCGGCGAGCGCCGGGTCCAGCCCGACGTCGGTCAGCGCGCCGACCAGCATGTCCCGGCCGAGTTCCTCCTTGCCAAGGTGGATCCGGTTGCCCATCGCGGTGTAGAGCTTCGCCAGCGCCTCCCCGCCGTGCGCCTGCTCCACCGCGATGCAGACCCGCACCGGGCCCCAGCCCTTCTCCATCAGGTCCTGGTACTGCTCGGGCAGCTCGCGCCCCTCGTTAAGCACGGAGAGGCTCATCACGTGGAAGCGGATCTGCACCTCCCGGACCTTCTCGACCTCCAGCAGCCAGCGCGAGGTGATCCACGCCCACGGGCACATCGGGTCGAACCACATGTCCACTGCGACACGTTCGGTCACGGTGATATCCCTTCACGACTCCGCGCGCCGGACCTCCGGCGCCTTCCCTCCGATCCTCACCCCGGGCGGCATCGACCGGTACCGGAATGAGAGCGTGACCTCGACCACCGAGGGTGTCATTACATGGAAGACTCGGTGCGGACCGGCCGCCACGAGCGGGCCGGGCAGGCCGGCGCCGCGGGCGCGGCGAGAAGAGTGGGATGGAGACGAACAGTGCCGGGAGTGCGCAACCTGACCCAGGTCGAGGCCACCGAGCGGGCCCGCCTGCTCGACGTGACCGGGTACGACATCAGCCTTGACCTGTCCACCGCCGTGCAGGCCGCCACCGGCCGCACGTTCCGCTCGGTGACCGAGGTCCGGTTCCGCTGCACCGAGCCGGGAGCGAGCAGCTTCATCGAGGTGGCCGCCGACACGGTCCGGTCCGCCACGCTCAACGGCGAGCCGGTGGACATCTCCGGCTGGTCGGCGGAGAAGGGGCTGACCCTGCCCGGCCTGGCGGCGGAGAACGTCCTCGTGGTGGACGCGGACTTCGCGTACTCGAACAGTGGCCAGGGCCTGCACCGCACGGTCGACCCGGTCGACGGCGAGACCTACCTCTACAGCCAGTTCGAGACGGCGGACGCGCAGCGGGTGTACGCCTGCTTCGACCAGCCCGACCTGAAGAGCGTCTACACCTGGCACGCCACGGTGCCGGACCACTGGCGGGTGGTGTCCAACATGCCGGTGGCGCGGGAGGAGCCGGCCGGGGAGGCGCTCAAGACCGTCCACTTCGCCGAGTCGGCGCGAATGAGCACCTACATCACCGCGCTCTGCGCCGGGCCGTACCACGAGGTGCGGGACAGCCACGACGGCATCGACCTGGGCGTCTACTGCCGGGCCTCGATGGCGCAGTACCTGGACCCGGACGACCTGTTCCTGATCACCAAGCAGGGCTTCGACTTCTTCCACGAGAAGTTCGGGGTGCGCTACCCGCTGCCCAAGTACGACCAGCTCTGGGTGCCGGACTTCAACGCCGGCGCGATGGAGAACTTCGGCTGCGTCACGCACGCCGAGTCGCACTACATCTTCCGCTCGCAGGTCACCGACTTCGAGTACGAGCAGCGCGCCAACACGATCCTGCACGAACTGGCCCACATGTGGTTCGGCGACCTGGTCACCATGCGCTGGTGGAACGACCTGTGGCTGAACGAGTCGTTCGCCGAGTGGGCCAGCCACTGGTGCAACACCAACGCCACCCGGTTCCACGACGCGTGGACGACCTTCCTGTCGATCCGCAAGAACTGGGGCTACCGGCAGGACCAGCTCTCCTCCACCCACCCGGTCTACTGCGACATGCCGGACCTGGAGGCGGTCGAGGTCAACTTCGACGGCATCACGTACGCCAAGGGCGCCAGCGTGCTCAAGCAGCTCGTCGCGTACGTCGGCGAGGGGCCGTTCCTGGCCGGCCTGCGGGCCTACTTCGGCAAGCACGCCTGGGGCAACGCCACCTTCGACGACCTGCTCGCCGAGCTGGAGGCGGCCTCCGGCCGGGAGCTGCGCAAGTTCGCCGCCCAGTGGCTGGAGACCGCGCAGGTCAACACGCTGCGCCCGGAGGTCACCATCGGCGCCGACGGCAGCTACGAGCGGGTGCTGGTCCGCCAGGAGGCGCCGGCGGGATACCCGACGCTGCGCACCCACCGGATCGGGGTGGGCCTCTACGACCTGACCGACGGGCGACTGGTCCGCCGGGAGCGGATCGAGGCGGACGTGACCGGCGAGGCGAGGGAGCTGTTCGCGCTGCGCGGCACGCGCGCCGCCGACGTGCTGCTGCTCAACGACGACGACCTCACCTACGCCAAGCTGCGGCTGGACGAGCGGTCCATGGCGACCGTGGTGCAGCACCTCGGCGGCTTCGAGTCGTCGCTGGCCCGGGCGCTGTGCTGGACGGCCGCCTGGGACATGGTCCGGGACGCCGAGCTGGCCGCCCGGGACTACGTCGCGCTCGTGCTGGCCGGCCTGCCCGCCGAGACCGACATCAACCTGGTCACCGCCACGCTGCGCCAGGCGACCACCACGCTCACCTTCTACGCCGACCCGGCCTGGGCGCCGACCGGCTGGGCCGACCTGGCCCGCACCGCCCGGGCCGCGCTGCTCGCGGCCGAGCCGGGCAGCGGCTTCCAGCTCGCCTGGGCCCGGGCGTACACCGCCGCGGCCCGCTCGCCAGAGGACCTGGCGGCGCTGCGCGGCTGGCTGGACGGCGTCGAGGTGCCGGCCGGGCTGTCGGTGGACACCGAGCTGCGCTGGGCGGTGCTGCAGTCGCTGGTGGCCAACGGCGCGGCCGGGGCCGCCGAGGTGGACGACGAGCTGGCCCGGGACCGCACCGCCAGCGGCGAGCGGGAGGCCGCGTACGCCCACGCCCTGGTGCCGACCGCGGAGAACAAGGCGGCGGTGTGGGCGGCGCTCACCGGCCCGGAGGCGCTGCCGAACTGGCGCAACCGGGCGCTGCTGCAGGGCTTCACGCACCCGACGCAGGTCGACCTGGTGGCGCCGTACCGGCAGAAGTACTTCGCCGCGGTGGACCAGGTCTGGGGCAGCCGGGACAGCGAGCCGGCCCAGGAGTTCGCCCAGCTGGCCTACCCGGCATACCTGGTGGCGGACGACACGGTCGCGGCGACCGACGCGTGGCTGGCGGGCGAGGAGCACCCGGCCCCGCTGCGCCGGCTGGTCGCCGAGGGCCGCGACGGGGTGCTCCGCGCGCTGAAGGCCCGCGCCCGGGACGCGCGCAGCGCCTGACGGGCGGAGCGGCCCGGGCTCGGTCCGGGCCGCTCCTCGCCACGTCGGCGCTGCCGCTGGATCGATGGGTGCGGGACACCGCCACATCGCCGAAGTCGACTACGACGAAGCCCGCCCCGCGAACTCGCGGGGCGGGCTTCGTCGTACGGAGGGGATCAGCCCTTGCCGGCGTGGCTGGCGAGCTGGTCGAGGCCCTGGATGATGCCGCCGGCCAGGTCACCGCCGCCGAAGGACGCCACCATGGAGAGCGCGGCGAGCTTGGCGTACGTGTCCGGGATGCGCTTGCGGGCGTACCGGCCGGTGACGATCTCCAGCTGCCGCTGGTTGGGCGACACGGCGATCAGCACGGACCGGTCCGGCTCGGCGAGCTGCCGGTGCAGCCGCTCGGCGTGCTCCCGGATCGGCTCGTCGAGGCCGCCGACGTAGACCGAGAAGACCAGCCCGGTGCCCTGGTCGGCCAGGCGGAGCGCCTCGTCGATGCGGAGCAGCTGACGGGTCGAGAAGGGCCCGTCCAGCACCTGGGGCGGGACGCCCGTTTCAGGCTCGGTCTGCATCTCACCAACGGTCACTTGCGCCTCCGGTGCCCGCGGCCGGCGCCTCCCGGCCGGCCAGTTCCTGCTTGCGGCTGGTCAGCGCCGGCGCCTGCGCCCCGGCGGCCAGCACGGTGCCGGCCGAGTCGGCCAGCTGCTCCGGACGGCCCAGGAACCAGACCGGAGTGAAGTCGAAGGGCCGGCCCGGCCGGTAGCGCTTGGCGCCGCCACCGCCGCCGCGGCGGGCGCCGGCGTATGCGAGCCCGGCGATCACCAGCACCGCGACCGCCGGGATGCCAGCGAAGACCAGCAACGTGTCGGTAACAGACAATCCCAACGCCCCCAGGCGGAAAGAGAGACCAGGAATTTTCCGGGTCGGGTGACGATCATGATGAAGGGTCCCCGACCCCGCTTGTGCTGTTCACGTTAGCGGAGCCGACCGCCCGCCAGATTGCGGGGTGCTGATCCCATCCGCCACAGCCGTGCTCCAGTTGCGCGGCAGTGGCGAGCAGCGTGGCGTCCTCGCCGTACCGGCCGGTGAGGAGCACCCCGACCGGCAGCCCGTCGCCGGTCCGGCCGAGCGGCAGCGAAACGGACGGGTCGCCGGTCACGTTGAAGATGGCGCAGTACGGCGAAAAGCGGCGCTGGCGGTCGAAATCCTCGGCGGGGTCGAGGGCGGCGAACGCGCCCACCGGCGCCTGCGGCGCGGCCAGGGTCGGGCAGAGCAGCAGGTCACAGCCGGCGGTACGGCGGACGCCGAGGCGTACCTGGGCCTGCAGTTCGCCGAGCGCGGCCAGCAGCGGGCCGGCGCCGACGGCCGCGCCCCGGGCGCGGAGGAACCGGGTCAGCGGCAGCAGGTCGCTCTCCCGCTCGGGCGGCACCGGGGAGAGCGCGAGGACGTACCAGAGGGTCTCGAAGAGCGGCCACGCCGCCGGGCCGAGCGGCGCGGGGACCTCGACCACCTCGTGGCCGGCCGCGGTGAGCAGCGCGGCGGCCCGGTCGACGGCGGCCACGCAGTCGGGGTGGACGGCCTCGTCGGCGAGCATCGGGGTGGTGAAGCGGCCGATCCGCAGTCGTCCGGGTGCCGCGTCGCGGGCCACCCGCAGGTAGCCACCGGCGGGCGCGGCGGGCGGCAGGTACGGCTCGCCGGGCACCGGTTGGGCCAGGACGTCGAGCAGCGCGGCCACGTCGGGGACGGTCCGGCCGAGCGGGCCGTTCACCGGCAGCCCGAACCCGCCGAAGCCGAGCGGGCCGCCGGAGACCAGCCCCCGGCTCGGCTTGTAGCCGACCAGGCCGCAGAGCGCCGCCGGGATGCGTAGCGAGCCGCCGCCGTCGGACCCCTGCGCCACCGGCACCAGCCCGGCCGCCACCGCGGCCGCCGCGCCGCCGCTGGACCCGCCCGCGGTGTACGCGAGGCGCCACGGGTTGCGCGCCGGCGGGGCCACGAGCCCTTCCGAGTAGAGCGAGCAGCCCAGCTCGGAGGTGGTGGTCTTGCCCAGGCTGACCAGCCCGGCGGCGGCCATGAACCGGACCACGTCGGCGTCGACCGGCGGCACGAAGTCGGCGAAGGCGGCCGAGCCGAAGGTGGTCCGCACCCCGGCGGTCAGCGTGAGGTCCTTGATGGCCGTCGGTACGCCGTGCAGCGGGCCGCGCCGGTCCACCGGCACCGCGTCGGCCGCCCGGGCCGCCTCCCGGGCCCGCTCGGGGGTGACGGTGACGAACGCGCCGATCGTGTCGCCGAGCGCCTCGACCCGGCGCAGGTGGTGCTCGACCAGCTCCACGCTGGACAGCTCGCCCCGGCGGACCGCGGCGGCCTGCTCCAGCGCGGTCAGGTCGTGCGGCTCGGCCATGCCCCCATCCTGCCCGCTGCGACCGTCGGGTGCTGTTCCGACACGGGCGTCATGCCCGCTCCAGGCCGAGGAAGCGCAGGGCATTGCGGGAAAGGAGCTTGTCGCGCTGGTCGGCGGTGAGGAAGTCCGCCTTCCGGACCACCTGACCGACCGGCCGCTCCCCCAGCGGGTACGGGTAGTCGCTGCCCACCAGCACCCGGTCCTCTCCCATGGTGTCGACCAGCAGCCGCAGCGCCGCCGGGTCGAAGACCACCGAGTCGACGCAGAACCGGTCGACGTAGGAGCTGGGCGGGGCGGTGGAGGCGCCGCGTACCAGGTCGCCACGGCGGTGCCAGGCGTTGTCGGCGCGGCCCAGCCAGAACGGGAAGCTGCCCCCGCCGTGCGCGAAGCAGATCCGCAGCGTCTCCGGCACCCGGTCGAAGACCCCGCCGAGGATGAGCGCGAGCACCGACAGGTGGGTCTCGGCGGGCATCCCGGCGAGCCAGCGGGCCATCCAGCGGTCCAGCCGCGGGCCTGCCGGCATGTCCCACGGGTGCACGAAGACCGGGGCGCCCACCTGCGCGCAGTGGGTCAGGAACTGCACGATGCCGGCGTCGTCGAGGTCCCGGTCGCCGACGTGGTTGCCGATCTCCACGCCCACGTGGCCGGCCGCCAGGCAGCGGTCCAGCTCCGCACAGGCCAGGTCCGGATCCTGCAACGGCACCTGGCAGAACGGCACCAGCCGGTCGCCCCCGGCGGCGGTGACCGCCAGGGTGAGGTCGTTGAAGATCCGGGCCACCTTGACCGCCTGGTCCGCCTGCCGGTCATAGCTGAAGAAGACCGGGGTGGGCGAGACCACCTGCACGTCGACGCCGTCGGCGGCCATGTCGGCCAGCCGGGTCTCCGCGTCCCAGCACTCCGCGCCGACCGGCCGGAACTCCGTCTCGCCGACCATGATCATGGCAGCGCGCTCGGAGTCCACCCGCAGCCAGGGCCAGCCGGACCCGCCGCACGCCGCGGCGAGGTCCGGCCACCCCTTGGGTACGACGTGCGTGTGCACGTCCACGACAGGTCCGGGCATCAGCCCTTGCCCGGGTGCAGCGCGCCGCAGTTGGTGCAGGTACGGGCCTTCTCGTCGGCGTAGAACGCCTGGAAGACCGGGGGCAGGTCGGCGGCGATGTCGCGGACCTGGAGTTCCACCTCGTGCACCTGGTGACTGCACTCGGGGCAGTACCACTGGAACTTCTCCAGTGTGCCCTCCTCGCGGACCCGCTCGATCACCATGCCGATCGAGCCGGCCTCGGGCCGCTGCGGCGAGTGCGGGGTGTTGCGCGGCAGCATCCACATCTGACCCTCGCGGATGTGCACCGTACGCGGGCCCTCCGGCAGCATCAGGTTGACGTGCATGTTGCCCTTGACCTGGTAGAAGAACTCCTCGTACGGGTCGACGTGGAAGTCGGTGCGCTGGTTGGGGCCGCCCACCACCATGACGATGAAGTCATCGCTGCCCGGCAACATCTCCTTGTTGCCCACCGGCGGCTTGAGCAGGTGCTGGTTCTCCCCGATCCAGCCTTGGAAGCTGAACGGCTCGGCGATCTCACTCACGACTGACCTCCCGACGGAAGTAGGGCCACGGCCTGCATCTCGATCAGCAGGTGCGGATGCGGCAGTTGGTGCACCGCCACCGTGGTCCGGGTCGGCCCGGTGGCGTCGAAGAACTCCGCCCACACCTCGTTGTATCCACCGAAGTCATTCATGTTGACCAGGTAGCTGGTGACCTGGACCAGGTCGGACAGGTCGGCGCCGACCGACCGCAGCAGGTCCCGGATGTTCTCGATCACCGCCCGGGTCTGCACCCGGATGTCCAGGTTGGTCGTGCCGAACTCGTCCACCGCCACACCCGCGAAGGTGTTGTCCGGCCGCCGCGACGACGTACCGGAGACGAAGACGAACCCCCCGGCCACCTTGACGTGCGGGAACGCACCCCGAGGGACCGCCTTCCCGGCCACCACCCGCGCCTCCCCGCTCACGACAGACCACCCCCCGGCATCGACCCGCGGACAACGAGCGCAACGGGGTTCCGGGCAGCCCGCCCGGCGGAGGGATCAAGCCTGACCGCCCGGAGCCGGGTGGGCTGCCCGGAACCCCCGAGGCCGATCATGACGAAGCCCGCAGCGAGGCGGTGCCGAGCTTCTCCACCACGGCACGGACGTGGGCGCCCGGGCGCAGGGGCACCGCGGCCGTCGCGGCGCCGGCCAGGAAGACCCAGCCCTCGCGCAGCCGGACGCCGTGCCGGCCGGCCAGCCGGACCCCCTCGTCCAAGGCCCGGCGCGGGTCGCCGAGGATCGCCGCGGTCGAGCCGACCTGCGCCACCCGGCCGTCGATCTCCAGCAGCACGCCGAGGTTGTCCAACCCGTCCGGCACCGGCGACCAGGGCCCGACCACGAACGCGGCGGCCGAGGTGTTGTCGGCGACGACGTCCGGCAGGGAGAAGGTGAAGTTGGCGTACCGGGAGTCGATCAGCTCGATCGCCGGGGCGACCGCGCGCACCGCGTCGGTGAACGCGCCGACCGGCTTGCCGGGCTTGGGCAGGCGGTCCAGCAGGAACGCCACCTCGGGCTCCACCCGGGGGTGGATGAAGGCCCCCACGTCGACCGTGCCGCCGTCGGGGACCCGCATCGCGTCGGTGAGCCGGCCCCAGATCACCTCGTCCACGCCGACCTGGGCCATCTTCGCCTTGCTGGTCAGCCCCATCTTCAGCCCGACCAGTCGCTCACCCCGGTCGAGACGGCGCTCTACCAGCGCGGTCTGCACCGCGTACGCGGCGTCGACGTCGAGGCCGGCCTCGGCCGCGAGCTGCGGGATCGCGGTGGCCGTGTCGGCGGCCGCGCCCAGCTTCTCGGCGATCCCTGCGATGTCCGGACCGATCACGCCATCTCCCCCTGCTCCGCACGCCGACCGGCGAGGTCGAGCGCCACGTCCACGATCATGTCCTCCTGGCCGCCGACCATCCGGCGCCGGCCCAGCTCGACCAGAATCGAGCGGACGTCCACCCCGTACTTCGCGGAGGCGCGCTCGGCGTGCCGGAGGAAGCTGGAGTAGACGCCCGCGTAGCCCAGGGAGAGCGTCTCCCGGTCCACCTGGACCGGCCGGTCCTGGAGCGGGCGGACCAGGTCGTCGGCCGCGTCCATCAGCGCGAACACGTCGCAGCCGTGCTTCCAGCCGTGCAACTCGGCGACCGCCACGAAGACCTCCAGCGGGGCGTTGCCCGCGCCCGCGCCCATCCCGGCCAGCGACGCGTCCACCCGGACGGTACGGCCGGACGGGGAGCCGAGCGGCCCGTCCCCGAGGATGCGGCCGTGCTCCACCGCGACCACGCTGTTCGCCACCCCGAGCGACAGGTTGTGGTGGGCGTGGATGCCGATCTGCGTCTCCGGTTCGAGCACCTGCCGGTACGCGTCGATCCGCTCGGCCACGTCGGACATCAGCAGCCGGCCGCCGGAGTCGGTCACGTAGACGCAGTGCGCCCCGTACGACTCCATCAGCTTGGCCTGGGCGGCCAGCCCGGCCGGGTCGTTCATGTGCGACATCATCAGGAACCCGGAGACGTCCATGCCGTTCTCGCGGGCCCAGGAGATGTGCTGCGCGGAGATGTCCGCCTCGGTGCAGTGGGTGGCGATCCGGACGCTGGTCACCCCGAGCGCCTTGGCCGCCTTCAGGTCGGCGATGGTGCCGATCCCGGGCAGCAGCAGGGTGGTGAGCTTCGCGCCGGTCAGCACCTCGGCGGCGGCGGAGATCCAGCCGGCGTCGCTGGCCGCGCCGTGGCCGTAGTTGACGCTGGACCCGGCCAGGCCGTCGCCGTGGGCCACCTCGATGGCGGCCACCCCGGCCGCGTCCAGCGCCGCGGCGATGGTCCGCACCTGGTCCACGGTGTACCGGTGCGCGATGGCGTGCATGCCGTCCCGCAGCGTCACGTCCTGGATGTAGAGGTCGGTCATCGCGCCGCCACCTCCGTCGTGGTCGAGCGCCGCAGGGTCACCAGCCGCTCCGCGGTGCGCAGCGCCGCCGAGGTCATGATGTCCAGGTTCCCGGCGTACGCGGGCAGGTAGTGCCCGGCGCCGGAGACCTCCAGGAAGACCGAGACCTGGAGCCCGGTCAGGTGCCGCCCCAGCGACGGCACGTACGTGTCGACCCGGTCGAACTGCACGTCCTGCTTGAGCCGGTAGCCCGGGACGTACTCCTGCACGGTGGCCACCATGCCCGCCACCGAGGCGGCGATGGCGGACCGGTCGGCGTCGACGTCCGGGCAGAGGCAGTAGACGGTGTCCCGCATCAGCAGCGGCGGGTCGGCCGGGT
Source organism: Micromonospora sp. RTBAU3-60 (assembly GCF_054963695.1). Lineage (NCBI taxonomy): Bacteria > Bacillati > Actinomycetota > Actinomycetes > Micromonosporales > Micromonosporaceae > Micromonospora > Micromonospora sp. RTBAU3-60. The sequence continues at coordinate 25,741 of NZ_JBUEGB010000009.1, forward strand.
TCAGCACGATGATCGCCTTGCCGCGCTCGGCGCCGCCGACCACCTCGATGGCCCGGGCGGTGGTCTCGGTGAACTCGTCGATGTTGGCCCGGGTGCCCGGCCCGGCCGACTTCGAGGCGATCGACGCGACGATCTCCCCGTACGCGACCGGGGTGACCCGGCCGACGGCGGCGACGATCGGCACGGTCGCCTGCCCACCGCAGGTGACCATGTTGACGTTGGTTTCGTGCAGGTGCTCGTCCAGGTTGACCGGGGGCACCACGTACGGGCCGAGGGCGGCCGGGGTCAGGTCGACCACGGTGCGGCCGTGCGCCCGCAGCACCGCGTCGTTGCGCTGGTGCGCGCCGGCCGAGGTGGCGTCGAAGACCAGCTCGACGTCGGCGAACTCGGGCAGCGCCACCAGGCCGTCCACGCCCTCGGCGGTGGTCGCCACGCCGAGCCGCCGGGCCCGGGCCAGGCCGTCCGAGGCCGGATCGATGCCGGCCATGGCCACCATGCGCAGGCTGTCACTCAGCCGCAGCACCTTGATCATCAGGTCGGTGCCGATGTTGCCGGAACCGATCACGGCCACGCCCACACTCATGCCGGCACTCCGCTTCGCTCCGGGTCGCCAAGCGGCACCACCAGGCTGCGTGGATGATTCGCTCGCTGACGCTCGCTCATCGCGTCTCCTTCGAGAAACAGGTCCGGACCGAGCCGAGCCCGGAGATCCGGGCCTCGTACGCCGCGCCGGGGGTGACCGGCACCATCGGGCCGAGCGCGCCGGAGAGCACCACGTCCCCGGCCCGCAGCGGGTCGCCGGCGCGGGCCATCGTCCCGGCCAGCCACTCCAGCGCGTGCAGCGGGTTGCCGAGGCAGGCCGCGCCCGCCCCCACCGAGACCGGCTCCCCGGCGTGCTCCAGCACCATGCCGCACAGCCGGAGGTCGACGTCGGCGAGCCGGCGGGGCGCGGTGCCGAGCACGAAGAGTCCGCTGGAGGCGTTGTCCGCCACGGTGTCCACGATGGAGATGTCCCACCCGGCGACCCGCGAGTCGACGATCTCGATGGCCGGCAGCACGTGGTCCACGGCCCGGATCAGGTCGACGGTGGTGACCCGCTCGTCGGGCAGGTCCGCGCCCAGGACGAAGGCGATCTCCGCCTCCACCCGGGGCTGGAGCAGCCGGCCCATCGGCACCTCGACGCCGTCGCCGACCGCCATGTCGTCGAAGAGCACCCCGAAGTCGGGCTGGAAGACGCCGAAGTTCTCCTGCACCGCACGGGAGGTCAGGCCGATCTTCGCCCCCACCCGGCGGTGGCCCTTGCCGAGCCGCTGCCGGGTGTACACCTGCTGCACCTGGTAGGCCGCCTCGATGTCGCCCTCCGGCAGCAGCCGGCCCCGCAGGGGCGGACACGGCTTCTCCTCCTGCCGGGCCACGGCCAGTTCCCGGTTCGCGGCCTCGATGTCGACAGTGGTCATCCCCGCTCCTCGCTGCGCTCGCTGACGACGCTCACGACGGTTCGCGACTGCGGGGCTCGCGCCCCCGGCTCGCTCCTCGCGCTCACGATGCCGGCCATTCTGCCCGGGATGCGCGCTCACGCCACCGCCTCGCTTCGCTCTGCGGCGGCGCGAGGCCCCGCGCTACTGAGCCGGATGATTCGCTCGCTCCGCTCGCTCATGTGAGGTCCACGCAGACGTTGGTGAGCTCGGAGTAGAAGTCGAGGGAGTGCACGCCGCCCTCCCGGCCGATGCCGGACGCCTTCACCCCGCCGAACGGGGTGCGCAGGTCGCGCAGGAACCAGGTGTTGACCCAGACGATGCCGGCGTCCAGCCGCGACCCGGCCCGGTGCGCCCGGCCCACGTCGCGGGTCCAGACCGTCGCGGCCAGGCCGTAGTCGGTGCCGTTGGCCAGGGCGTACGCCTCCTCCTCGGTGTCGAACGGGGCGACGTGGACCACCGGGCCGAAGATCTCCTCCCGGTTGGTGCGGGCGTCCGGCCCGAGCCCGGTCAGCACGGTCGGCTGCACGTACGCGCCGCCGTCGCGGGCGTCGCCGAAGCGCGGCACCCCGCCCCCGGCGCGTACCTCGGCGCCCTCCGCCCGGGCCAGGTCGTAGTGGCCCAGCACCTTGTCCCGGTGGGTGTGCGAGATGAGCGGCATGTTCGCCGTCGCCGCGTCGGCCGGCCAGCCGTACGCCAGTTCGTCGGCGCGCTTGGCGAGCCGCGCGGTGAACTCCTCGAAGACCGGCCGCTGCACGTAGATCCGCTCGGTGCAGAGGCACACCTGGCCGCCGTTGGTGAAGCTGGACCGGACCGACCCGGCGACCGCGGCGTCCAGGTCGGCGTCGGCGAAGACCAGGCCGGCGTTCTTGCCGCCCAGTTCGAAGCTGACCGCCTTCACCCCGTCCGCGGCGGCCCGCATGATGGCGCTGCCGGTGGCGGACTCCCCGGTGAAGGTGATCGCGTCCACGCCCGGGTGCCGGGTGAGGAACTCCCCGGCCGAGTCCGGGCCGAAGCCGTGCACCAGGTTGAACACGCCCTCCGGTACGCCCGCCGCCGCCATCACCTCGGCGAGCAGGGTGGCCGAGGCCGGGGTCTCCTCGCTGGGCTTGACCACCACGGCGTTGCCGCAGGCCAGCGCCGGGGCGACCTTCCAGGTGAGCAGGAGCAGCGGCAGGTTCCACGGCACGATCACCGCGACCACGCCGACCGGCTTGCGGACCGCGTAGTTCAGCGCCCGGCCCCCGGTCGGGGTGACCGTGGTGAACGACTCGGTCGGCGCCGTCGCCACGATCTCCGCGAACGCCCGGAAGTTGGCCGCGCCGCGCGGGATGTCCAGCGTACGGGCCTGGGAGATGGCCTTGCCGGTGTCGGCCACCTCGGCGGCGACCAGGTCGTCGAAGCGGCGTTCCAGCTCGTCGGCGACCCGGCGGAGCACCTCGGCGCGCTCCCGCTCCCCCATCCGGCCCCACGGCCCGCGCAGGGCCGCCCGCGCGGCGGCGACCGCGTCGTCCACGGTGGACGAGGAGGCCTCGACCACCTCGAAGACCGGCTCGCCGGTCACCGGGCTGCGCTTGGTGAACCGCCGCCCGTCGGCGACGAACTCGCCGCCGACGAAGTTGCGCAGCAGACCCGGCCCGTCCGGCGCCTGCCCGGCCATCAGCCGGGGATCCCAGAGCGTCATCGCCGCCTCCCTCTGCCGACCACCATCGCCGCACCGGCCAGCGCCGCCACCGCGCCGGCCGCGACCGCCCCGAGCACCTGGTACTGCCGGCGCACCCGGCGGCGCACCTCGGCGTACGGGGTGGTGGAGAAGGAGACCAGCTCGTACTGCGACACGTACCGGCCGGGCAGGGCCTGCTCCAGGGCGTGCTCGATCCGCTTGCGGGTCTGGAACACCGGCGAGGCGACCTTGTCCCGCATCTCCACGAAGTTGGCCAGCGCCATCCGGGCGATCGCCTCGGCGTTGGCCTGCCGGCGCTGCTGGAACAGCGGCAGCGCCGCCGCCCACTCGTCGGCGCACTCGTCGAGGCAGCGGTCCAGCTCGACCACGTCCTCGAAGGCGCAGTTCGCGCCCTGGCCGTAGAACGGCACGATGGCGTGCGCCGCGTCGCCGAGCAGGCCCACCTTCCCGGCCACCTGCCACGGGGTGCAGCGGACCGTGCCGAGCACGCCGATCGGGTTGTGCTGGTAGTCGTCCACCAGGTTGGGGGCGAGCGGGACCAGGTCCGGGTAGTGGGTGCGGAAGTACCGCTCGATGGCGGCCGGGCTGCCCAGCGACGCGAAGCTCGCCGTGCCGTGGGTGGGCCAGAACAGCGTGCAGGTGAAGGAGCGGTCCGGGTTGGGCAGCGCGATCATCATGGAGGTGCCGCGCGGCCAGATGTGCAGCGCGCCCGGGTCCAGGGCGAACTCGCCGCCGATCGGCGGGATGGTCAGTTCCTTGTAGCCGTAGTCGAGGAAGTCCAGGCTCTCGGTCAGCGCGCCGTACCCGAGGAGCTGCCCGCGCACGGCGGAGCCGGCGCCGTCGGTGCCGAGGACGACCGACGCGGCGGCGGTGACCTTGCCCTGCGGGGTCTCGAAGGTCATCTCACCGGTGGTCGGGTCCAGGCCGACCAGCCGGTGGTCGAAGGCGATCCGCACGCCCGGCAACGCGGCGGCGGCGTTGAGCAGGGCGTTGTTCAGCGTGCCCCGGCTGATCGAGTTGATCGCCCGGTCACCGGAGCCGCTGTACGACTGGAACTGCGGTTCCCCCTCGACCGGGTGGATCATCCGGCCGCGCATCGGCAGCGCGTCCGCCATCACCTGCTGCTCCAGCCCGATCCGGCGCAGCGCGTCTAGGCCGCGCTCGGAGAGCGCCAGGTTGATCGAGCGACCCCGCTCCACCCGCCCGCTACGCGGGTCCGGTCGCCGCTCGTAGAGGGCCACCGGATAGCCGCGCCGGGCCAGGTAGCAGGCCAGCAGACAGCCGGCCAGCCCGGCCCCGACCACGGCGATCTCGTCGCGCTCGCTCATGACTCCTTCTCCACCGTCGCGGCCAGCGCGTCGGCGACCCGCCAGCAGTCGTGGTACGTCGAGTAGAGCGGCACCGGCGCGAACCGGACGATGTCCGGCTCCCGCGCGTCGGCGAGCACGCCGTGCTCGTGCCGCAGCCGCTTGGTCAGCTCGTTGGCGCTGCCCACCCCGATCCGCACGGAGAGCTGGCAGCCCCGACGGGCCGGGTCGCGCGGGGTGACCACGGTCAGCGGCCGGTCGAGGGTCACCTCGTCCAGCAGCCGCTCCAGGTAGCCGGTGAGCCGGAGGCTGCGCTCGCGCAGCGCCGGCAGGCCGACCGAGTCGAAGAGCTCCAGCGAGGTACGCACCGGCCCCATCGCGAAGATCGGCGGGTTGGAGATCTGCCACGCCTCGACGGTGGCCGGCGGCCGGGAGACCGGGGTCATCTCGAACCGGGTGGCGGCCTCGGTGCTCCACCAGCCCTCGAACCGGGGCAGGCCGGGGTCGCCCAGGTGTCGCTCGTGGACGAAGGCGCCGGCCAGCGCGCCCGGCCCCGAGTTGAGGTACTTGTACGAGCACCAGGCGGCGAAGTCGACGTCCCAGTCGTGCAGCGCCAGCGGCACGTTGCCGACCGCGTGCGCCAGGTCCCAGCCGACCACGGCGCCGGCGGCCCGGCCGGCGGCGGTGATCGCCGGAATGTCCATCAGCTCGCCGGTCAGGTAGTTGACGCCGCCGAGCAGCAGCAGCGCGACGGTGTGCCCCTCGGCGGCGAGGAAGTCCAGGACGTCCTGGGTACGCAGGGTGTCCTCGCCGGGGCGCGGCGCCAGCCGGGCCACGGCGGCGTCCGGGTCCAGGCCGTGGAACCGGGCCTGGCTGCGCACCGCGTAGCTGTCCGAGGGGAAGGCGCTGTCCTCGATGACGATCCGGGTCCGCTCCCCCGCCGGCCGGTAGAAGCTCACCATCAGCAGGTGCAGGTTGACCGTGAGGGAGTTCATCACCACGGTCTCCGCGGGAAGCGCGCCGACCAGTCGCGCGGCCGGGGCGGTGAGCAGTTCGTGGTACGGCAGCCAGGGCCGCTCCGCCTCCAGGTGCCCCTCCACGCCCAGCCGCCGCCAGGCGTCCAGGTCGGCGAGGAGTTCGTCCCGGGTGGCCCGGGGTTGCAGGCCCAGCGAGTTGCCGGCCAGGTACGCCACCTCGGGGTATCGCCCGCCCTCGGCGGGGGGCACGTGGAACAGGTGCCGGTGCCCCGGGTCGGCGGCGTCGAGCTGGAGAGCTTCGGCCTCGTCGAAGCGCAGCGGCCCGGTTTCGTCTTTCGTCATTGCCCGTCCTTCTCTCCGCTCACATCGCGGTCCGGGCCGACCACAGCTCCGGGAAGACCACCCGGGCCATGCTGCGCTGCAGCCAGGCCAGCCCGGCCGAGCCGCCGCTGCCGACCTTGGCGCCCATGGTCCGCTGCACCGCCTTGACGTGGTGCCAGCGCCAGTCGGCGAACCGCTCGGCCACCTCGGTGAGCGCCTCGCCCAGCAGGCGCAGGTGGTTGTCCGGGCCGCCGTCGGCGTAGATGCGCACCCAGGCCGCCTCGACCGCCGGGTGCGCCTCGTGCTCGGTCGCCACGTCCCGGTCGAGCAGTTCGCCGGGGAGGTCGAAGCCGCGTCGGGCGAGCAGGGCGACCACGTCGTCCCAGAGGCTCGGCGCGGCGAGGGCGGCGGTCAGCTCCGCGTACACCTCGGTCTGCCGCCGGAACGGGCGGATCAGCGCCGGGTCGCGCAGGCCGAGCAGGAACTCCAGCTGCCGGTACATGGCGGACTGGAAGCCGGAGCCCTCGCCGAGCCGGTCGCGGAAGCGGTTGAAGTCGGCCGGGGTCATCCAGCGCAACCCCTGCCAGGCGGCGTTCAGCCCCTCCAGGTGCAGGGCGGCGCGGCGCAGCGGGGGCAGCGCGTCCCAGATCCGGTTCGCCCGCAGCTCCCGCTGGGCGTGCCGCAGCTCGTGGCAGGTCAGCCCGAAGTACAGCTCCATGATCTGGCTGACCATCAGGAAGGACATCTCGCCCGGATCGTCGCTGAGCGGCTGCTGCAGCTGGTGCAGCGTGCTCGCCCGCACGTAGGCGTCGTAGGGCACCCGATCGGCGAACTCCAGCGTCGGTTCGCCGCCGTTGCGCGCCGCCCGGGCCGCCCGCTGCTGCGGGGTGGCCGGACGAACCGCCGTCGTCTGTTCCACCGTCATCTCCCTCGGTACGCGGGGTAGACGACATGATCCCGCTACCGGATCCGCGGATGGAATGCCTGTTCAACGGCGGTACGGTGGTTCGACCTGTCGTGTTGAAGGCCGCACGGCTCCGGGGTTCACGAAAGAAAGGTCACGCAGTGGACGACATGGACTGGGCCCTGCTGCGCGAGCTCCAGGCCGACGCCCGGCTCTCGTTCAGCGAGCTCTCCCGCCGGGTGCACCTGTCGCCGCCGGCCGTCGCCGAGCGGGTCCGCCGGCTGGAGGAGTCCGGCGTGATCAGCGGCTACCACGCGCACGTGGACCTGACCCGGGCCGGCCGTACGGTGGTCGCGATGATCCGGATGTCCTGCTACGGGTCCCGTTGCATCCTCAACGACCCCGAGGTGGCGGGCTGGCCGGAGATCATGGAGATCCACCGGATCACCGGGGACGCGTGCAGCATGCTCAAGGTCGCGGCAGGCTCGATCGACGAGTTCGAGCGGCTCATCGACCGGCTCGCCCCGTACGGCCAGCCGTCCAGCACGATGGTGCTCTCCACCCCGTTGGACTGGCACCCGGTCACCCCGCTCCGGCCCGCCGGTTCGCCCCCGCCCGGGCGCCGCCGCTGATCCGCCCCGGGTTTGCCCCCGAGCCAGCGGGAAAGCAGCCGGCACTGCCCGTCAGCAGGATTCCGGTGCGCCGCACCGGGAGGGGGGAACCATGCGAGGGCTCGTGTCACACCGCGCCCTGTCCGCCGTACTGGGCGTGCTCGCCCTGGTCGGGGTGTTCGTCCTGATGACCGCCACCCCGGCCCGCGCCGGGGAGAACGTCTTCGTCGAGGTCACGCCGAATCCCGCGCAGGCGGGCACCCGGGTGAGCATCCGGGCGAGTTGCGACAACGCGAACAACCGGCAGGCCGAGGTGAACTCGGACGCCTTCGGACGGGTGATGCTCCGTCCGGACAACGGCTTCCTCACCGGGTCGGTGACCATCCCCGGCAACAAGGAGGCCGGTGACTTCCCGGTCGATCTGCGCTGCTCCAACGGGAAGACCGCCTCGACCGTGCTCACCGTGCTGAACATGGCCCAGCCCAGCAAGGGCCCGGCCACCGGCGGCGGCGGCACGGCCGGCGGCCGGGGCGCGGGCTCGCTGCTGCTGGTCGCCGGGCTGGTCGCGGTGGCGGTGGTGGCCGGCGTGGGGGCCCGCCGCAGGCCCGGGTCGCGCTTCTGACGAGGTGCGGCCATGGCCCGCCCACGGACCCGAGCCGGCCGGCAGCCGGACACCCGGGACGACGGCCGCACCACGCGGATCCGCGGCGACGGCCGGGGTGGCGCCGGCACCGTGCGGGGCGCACCCGCGCCGGCCCGCCCGGGCGGACCTGACGGTTGGGTCGACGGTCGGGGACGCACGCCGCGGATCCAGGGCGACGGCCGCACCGGACGGCTCCGTCGCGACGGCCGCATCCCGTCCGCCCGGACCGGGCGCCGCAGCGCCCGCATCCAGGGCGACGGCCGCACCACCCGGATCGGCGGCGGCACGCCGACCCGCCCGGAGGGCAGGATCCAGGGCGACGGCCGCGCCCGGCGGATCGGGGGCCGCACCCGGCCGGTCCGGGGCGTGGGCCACGTGCGGAACGTCCGGCCGCGGGCGAACCGGGACCACCGCCGGACCCGGCCCGGGGCGACCGGCAGCCGGCTGCGGACCTCGCTGCGGCTGGTGACCCGGGCGACCCGTCGGTTCACCCACGCCGCCGGTCAGGCCGCCACGGCCAGCGTCGCCACCGCCGACCCGCGGACCCGTGCCGCGCCGGTCCGGCCCACCCGGAGCGCGGCCCGCTGGCGGTACGCGGCCCGGCGCGGCCCTGGCGTCCCGGTGCTGGTCATCGGCACGCTGATGGTGCTGATCATCGCGATGCTCGGCGTGGAACGGGTGACCGGTGTGACCGTGCTGCCGGACCGGCTCTTCGCCGGGCTGCGGCCACCGCCGAAGGAGTTCCCGGTGCTGGCGGCGAGCCCGCCGACGGACATCACGATCAGCAAGCTCGGGCTGCGCGCGCCGGTGCACCGGGTCGGCATCGCCGAGGACGGCAGCATCGCCGTACCGGCCCTGGAGCGGGCCGGCGAGGCCGGCTGGTATGACCAGGGGCCGACCCCGGGGCAGAACGGCCCGGCGGTGATCGTCGGGCACGTCGACACCACCACCGGCCCGGCCGTCTTCCACGACCTGAAGAAGCTGGACGACGGCGACCGGGTCGAGGTGACCCGGGAGGACCGCTCGGTGGCCGTCTTCGAGGTCACCTCGGTGCAGCGGTACGGCAAGGAGCGGTTGCCGGTGAACGAGATCTTCGGCGACTTCAGCCGGCCGAACCTGCGCCTGATCACCTGCGGTGGCCGGTGGGTGGGCGGCGCGACCGGATACGCCGACAACCTGGTGGTCTACGCGTCCCTGGTCGACTCGCGCGGCCCGTGAGCCGCACCCGGCCGGGCGGGCTCAGGCGGCCTCGGGCTCGGGCTCGCGCAGGTCCAGCCAGTCCGCCCAGCGCGGATCCGGCGCCCGGTGGCCGAGCACCCGCCAGGCCGTCCCTTTCGGGGCCGCCGGCATGCAGTGCAGCCGCCACCCCAGCTCGGCCGGGGTCTTGTCGCCTTTGGTGTGGTTGCACCGGGCGCAGGCGGCGACCACGTTCTCCCAGGCGTGCCGGCCGCCCCGGCTGCGCGGGAAGACGTGGTCGATGGTTTCGGCCGGACCGCGGCAGTAGGCGCACCGCCAGCCGTCCCGGGCGAAGACGGCCCGGCGGGAGAGCCCGACGTGGGTGCGGTAGGGCACCCGGACGTAGCGGGTCAGCCGGACCACCGAGGGGACCGGGAGCGCGTTGCGGGCGCTGTGCAGGATGCCGTCGCCGTCGGCGACACAGACGGCCTTGGCGGAGAGCACCAGGATCGCGGCGCGACGCACCGACACGACACACAGCGGCTCGTAGGTGGCGTTGAGAACGAGTGCACCGGAGCCCGCCGTGGGTCGTATGTCAGGCATCGTGCTCACCCTCCCGGTCCAGCCGCTCCTGCCGCTGTCGCGCCGGGGGTGCCCCGCAGGCCGCGGGGAGCCGCACCGACGCCGGCCGGAATCACCGACGTCCGCTGCGCCCATCGTCCCTGATCGGACCCCGGATTGCACGTACTAATCCGGGGTACCCTCATGAACCTTTCGTGGCCCGTGCCACGATGGGCGGTTCCCTCCGGATGGCCAGTGGCCTGGCCCGCGTCGCGGTGGGTCAGCAGCGGACGCCCAGGAGCCTTGCGGTACGAAAGCAGGGTGAGTACCGCCGACCTGATGCTCCGCGTCCTGGCCGCCGCGCCGGACCCCGGCCCGAGTCCGTCCGCCGACTGCCGAAGCGACCCCTTGTGCAAGCAGGTGTTGGAGCTGACCAACTCGACCTGGTTCGCCGAGGGCAGCTACTGGATCGTCCTGAAGCCGCTGCGCATCATCCTGATCCTGCTGCTGGCGGCCGCCGCCCGCTGGGCCCTGCACCGGACCATCAACCGGCTGGTCCGGACGAGCACCGAGACCGCGGTGCCCACCCTGCTCAAGCCGCTGCGCGAGCGGATCCCCAGCGCCGCGGCGAACCCGGAGGAGTTCGTCCCGGAGCGGCGGCGGCAGCGTGCCGAGGCGATCGGCTCGGTGCTGCGCAGCATGGTCACCGCGTTCATCTTCGGCATCGCGCTGCTGATGGTGCTGAAGGAGTTCAGCTTCGACCTGGCCCCGCTGCTGGCCAGCGCCGGCATCGCCGGCGTCGCCCTCGGCTTCGGCGCGCAGAGCCTGGTCAAGGACCTGATCGCCGGCCTGTTCATGCTGATCGAGGACCAGTACGGCGTCGGCGACACCGTCGACCTGGGCGAGGCGACCGGCGTGGTGGAGGCGGTGGGCCTGCGGGTCACCACCGTCCGGGACGGCCGGGGCGTGCTCTGGTACATCCGGAACGGCGAGATCGTCCGGGTCGGTAACAAGAGCCAGGGCTGGGCCCTGGTGGTGGTGGACCTGCCGATCGGCTTCGCCGGCACCGAGGAGGCCACCGCGGTGCTGCGTACGGCGGCGGCCTCGGTGGCGATGGACCCGGATCTGGCGCCCCAGATCGTCGAGGCGCCGGACGTGCTCGGCGTCGAACAGATGACGGTGGACGGGGCGGTGATCCGCACGGTGGTCAAGACGACCGCCGACGGGCAGTTCGCGGTCGGCCGCGAGCTGCGCCGCCGGCTGGCCGAGGCGCTGGAGAACTCCGGCATCACCGCCCGGATCGCGGCGGCCCGGCTCTACCCGGGCCTGCCGACCAACCTGCCGGCTCCCGGGGAGACGGGCACCGGCGGGGCGACCTGAGGCGGGTCGCCAGCCGGTCCCGGCGGGAGGGCCGTTGTCGGGGGGTCGCGCGCCGAGCGGCCCCTCGGGTATCGTCCGTTCGTTCAGTCGGAGATGCGACGATCAATCCGTTCACCCTAGCCAGCTGTCAGACGATCGGGCAGAATCCGGTGCACACGCTCCCGCTGGGAGCGTGCTCGTGTCCTCGCTGATCCGTAAACCTGACGACGGTTCCCGGGCGGTCCATCACGAGTGGTCGGGCCGGGGACGATGGAGGCGACGGTGTCCGACGAGCGACCCGCCCAGGAGGGCTCGGCCACCTTCCGCGACGTGTTCAGCCAGCCGGAGTTCCGCGCCCTCTTCACCGCCAGCACGCTGTCCTGGGTCGGCGACTACCTCGCCAAGGCCGCGGTCACCGTCCTGGTCTACCAGCAGACCGAATCGGTGGCGCTCTCCGCCGCTGCGTTCGCAGCGAGCTACCTGCCCTGGCTGATCGGTGGCCCACTGCTCTCCGCGCTCGCCGAACGGTATCGGTACCGGCAGGTCATGGTGACCTGCGACGTCATCCGGATGGCGTTGATGGCGCTGGTGGCCGTGCCCGGGATGCCCCCCTGGGCGCTCCTCGCCCTGATCTTCGTCGCCACCCTGGCCAACCCACCGAGCCAGGCCGCCCGGTCCGCGCTGACGCCGCAGATCCTCACCGGCGACCGGCTGGTGATCGGTCTGTCGGTCACCACCAGCACCGCCCAGGCCGCCCAGGTGGTCGGCTACCTGCTGGGCGCGGCGATCGCCGCGATCGACCCGACCACCGCCCTGCTGATCAACGCGGCCACCTTCGGCCTGTCGGCCGCCCTGGTCCGGCTCGGCGTCCGGGACCGGCCGCCCGCGATGACCGCCGCGCACCGCAGCCACCTGCTGCGGGAGACCGGTGAGGGCTTCCGCATCGTCTTCGGTCAGCCGGTCCTGCGGGCCATCGCCGTGGTGGTGTTCAGCGCGGTGGTCTTCTCGATCGTGCCCGAAGGGCTGGCCGCCGCGTGGGCGGCCGAGCGCACCGACGGCGCGTTGGACGCCGGCACCGCCCAGGCGGTGATCATGGCGGCCAACCCGGTCGGCTACATCCTCGGCGGGCTGCTGATCAGTCGGCTCGTCGCCCCGGCCCGCCGGGTGGCGCTGATCCGCCCGCTGGCGGTCCTCGCCCCGGCGGCGCTCGTCCCCGCCCTGCTCGACCCGCCGCCGCTCCTGGTGGCGCTCCTCGCCGCCGGTTGCGGTTTCGCGGTGGGAGGGCTGCTGCCGGTGGCCAACGGCCTCTTCGTCCGCGCCCTGCCGGACGGCTACCGGGCCCGGGCGTTCGGTGTGATGGCCAGTGGGACGCAGATCATCCAGGGCGGCGCGGTGCTGGCCACCGGAGCGCTCTCCGAGCGGTTCGCCATCCCCGCGGTGGTGGGCGTGTGGAGCGCCGCCGGGGTGGGCCTGATGCTCCTGGCGGTGCTCACCTGGCCGCGCCCGGAGACGGTGGCCGCGACCGTCGCGGCGGCCGAGGCCGATTCGGTCGCCGCCACCGGCCGGAACCCGCACACCCCGGCCATGCCGGGCGTGATCGGCGAGCGGGGCCGGCGCCGGCACGCGGTGGGGTGAGCTGACTCCCGCCGGGCGGTGGGCGGCGCCGGTGCGCCGCCGGCACCTGGCAGGATGGAAGGGTGACTTCCCCAGGCGAGTCGATGACCCTCTTCGAGGCGGTCGGCGGCGAACCCACCTTCCGCAAGCTGGTGGACGAGTTCTACGCGGGTGTGGCCAACGACCCGCTGCTGCGGCCGATGTACCCGGAGGAGGACCTCGGCCCGGCGGCCGACCGGCTGACCCTGTTCCTCATGCAGTACTGGGGCGGCCCGCACACCTACTCGGAGCAGCGCGGCCACCCGCGGCTGCGGATGCGGCACGCGCCGTTCCGGATCGGGGCGGCGGAACGGGACGCCTGGCTGCGCCACATGCGGCGGGCCGTCGACCGGGTCGACCTGCCACCGGAGATTGCCGGCGCACTCTGGGACTACCTGGAGCGGGCGGCGTACTTCATGGTCAACGTCATGGAGGACCCGACCGCCGGGGCCTGACGCCCGAGGGTGCCGCCGAGGGCCAGGCCGAACGGCAGGTGGCGGCCGACCGCGCGGCGCGGCCCGGGCCCGGGGCCCGGGCCGGCGCGGTCAGAGCAGGGCACCCTCGTCGTGCAGCCAGTCCACGAAGCTGGTGGCCACCGCCGACCCGCAGTCGAGCATCTCGACCAGCAGCGCGTCGTGGGTGCCGGCGCCGAGCGGGACCTGGAGCTCCGCGTAGATCGGCAGCTGACCGCGCTCGGTCGGGTCGCCGATGTACGCCTTGCAGAACCGTCGAGTGTGGTTCCACTCGTTGACCACGCGGTAGGCGCGGTCGGCCCAGTCCGGCGGCACCGTCGCGTGTGGACGGGCCCGCATCACCAGGATCTCGTCGTCCGGGCCCTCCAGCGTGACCAGCACCGCGTGCCGCTCCCACATGGCCAGCAGGTTGCCCCCACCGTCGGCCAGGTAGCGCACATCGAGCAGGTCGAGTGCGTCGCAGACCCGGCGGAGGGTGACCGGGGCGACGGTTGCCGGCATGTCCGCGATCACGGACCGCTCGGCGGCCGGCGTGTCGTCCCCCGGCTGGCGGGGGGTCGGTGGTCCGACCCGGACGGTGTCCTCCACTGTGATCCCGCTTCGAGTTTCCGGGTCGCCGCCACCGGCGGCACCTGGGCGCCATGACCACCACGGCATCGCTCGCGCACCTCACTCCCCAGCGGATCCAGCCGCCTACGGTGCGTTGGATCCGAGCATGGACGGTACCCGGACAGCCGGGCTGAGGCATCCCCCCAACGGACGCACCAAACCGGAAGGATGAGGTGGGGTCATACTTTCGGATGAGTGATGGTGGGCGTAAGGCTAAGCTCCGCCACCTTCTGCGACCAGGCAGCTCCGTACGGTCCGACCAGACCGACCCAACGGCCGGCGACACGTACCTGGACGTCGCCGGTGCCGACGAAGCCCATCCGGACCAACCCCTGCACCAACCGCTGCGGCACCTCGACCGGCGCGTCCGGCAGGTCGTCCGGGGTCACCAGCACGGCGACGTGGTCCAGCAACGCGTCCCGCAGCGCCCGCTGCCCCACCGCGCGGCCCGCCACGCCGTGCGTGGCCGCCTCGCGCAGCGTCCCGGCCGCCGCGGCAGCGATCCGGCGTACGTCCTCGGCGGGCAGGGTCTCCACCGCCCTGCTGGCCGGCGGCGGCAGCGGCCAACGCCAGCCGTCGTCGCGGCGCCGGGGCAGCCCCGCGCCCCCGGACGACAACTCGGCCAGCAACTCCCCGGCCGCGACGGTGACGTCACCCGGAGCCGTCCCGGTGACCGTCCGGACCACCAGGACGCCCCACGGCAACCGGGCCCAGAGGGCCGTACGGCCGACGCCGGACACCGGCCGGAGCCGGACCAGGGCGGCCGGGTCCAGCCGGACCAGCCGGGCCAGGAAGGCCCCCGCGTCGGCCACCCCGTCCAGCCCGTGCCCCGCCCCGCTCACGGGGCCACCCCGGGCGCGTACCGGAGCAGGAAGGCCCGCTCGTCCGGGGAGATCCGGCGGGGCCGCTGCGCCGCCAGGTCGAACGGGACGAGCACGGAGCGGGCTCGGCTGGCCAGCACCTCGCCGTCGTACAGCTCGTAGGCGACGGTGAACGACGCGGCCCGGATCTCCTCCACCCAGAGCTCGATCCGGACCGTCGGCGCGGCCTCCGCGCTGGCCCGACCCAGCGCGTAGTCGACCGGGCGCAGGTAGTCGACCTCGTGCCGGCGGATGACCACCCCGTCGGCGAACGAGCCCACCCCCCACGCCCGGCCGCCGGCGAACATCATCGCCACCCGCGCTTCCTCGTAAAGCGTGAGGAAGCGCGAATTGTTGACGTGCCCGTACGCGTCCAGGTCGGACCAGCGCAGCGTGCAGTGGTAGACGAAGCGGTCAGTCACGGGTGAGCTTGCGGTAGGTCACCCGGTGCGGACGGGCGGCCTCGGCACCGAGCCGGTCGATCTTGTTCTTCTCGTACGCCTCGAAGTTGCCCTCGAACCAGAACCACTTGGCCGGGTTCTGGTCGTCACCCTCCCAGGCCAGGATGTGCGTGGCGACCCGGTCCAGGAACATCCGGTCATGGGAGATGACCACGGCGCAGCCGGGGAACTCCAGCAGCGCGTTCTCCAGGCTGCCGAGGGTCTCCACGTCCAAGTCGTTGGTCGGCTCGTCGAGCAGGATGACGTTGCCGCCGATCTTCAGGGTCAGCGCCAGGTTGAGCCGGTTCCGCTCGCCGCCGGAGAGCACCTTGGTCGGCTTCTGCTGGTCCGGCCCCTTGAACCCGAACGCGGCGATGTACGCCCGGGACGGCATCTCGACCTTGCCGACCAGGAGGTGGTCCAGCCCGTCGGAAACCGTCTCCCAGACCGTCTTGTCGCCGGCCAGACCCGCCCGGCTCTGGTCGACGTACGACAGCGAGACGGTGTCGCCGACCTTGACCGAGCCGGTGGTCGGCTCCTCCAGCCCGACGATGGTCTTGAACAGGGTGGTCTTGCCGACGCCGTTCGGGCCGATCACGCCGACGATGCCGTTGCGCGGCAGCGAGAAGCTGAGGCCGTCGATCAGCACCCGGTCGCCGAACGCCTTGGTGAGGTCGTTGACCTCGATGACCGTGCTGCCGAGGCGCGGGCCCGGCGGGATCTGGATCTCCTCGAAGTCCAGCTTCCGGGTCTGCTCCGCCGCGGTGGCCATCTCCTCGTAGCGGTCGAGGCGGGCCTTGGACTTGGTCTGGCGGGCCTTCGCGTTGGAGCGGACCCACTCCAACTCGTCGTCGAGGCGCTTCTTCATCTTGGCGTCGCGGCGCCCCTCGACGGCCATCCGGGCGGCCTTCTTCTCCAGGTAGGTGGAGTAGTTGCCCTCGTAGCCGATGGCCCGGCCCCGGTCCAGCTCAAGGATCCAGCCGGCCACGTTGTCGAGGAAGTACCGGTCGTGGGTGATGGCGATCACAGTGCCGGCGTACTTGGCCAGGTGCTGCTCCAGCCACTGCACGCTCTCCGCGTCCAGGTGGTTGGTGGGCTCGTCGAGCAGCAGCAGGTCCGGCGCCTCCAGCAGCAGCTTGCACAGCGCCACCCGGCGGCGCTCACCACCGGAGAGCTGGGTGACGTCGGCGTCCGGCGGCGGGCAGCGCAGCGCGTCCATCGCCAGCTCGAGCTTGGAGTCGATGTCCCAGGCGTCGGCGTGGTCCAGCTCCTCCTGGAGCCGGCCCATCTCCTCCATCAGTTCGTCGGAGTAGTCGGTGGCCATCTGCTCGGCGATCTTGTTGAACCGCTCCAGCTTGGCCTTGGTCTCGGCGACCGCCTCCTCGATGTTGCCGAGGACGGTCTTGGTGTCGTTCAGCGGCGGTTCCTGCGCCAGCATGCCGACGGTGTAGCCGGGCATCAGCCGAGCCTCGCCGTTGCTCGGCTGGTCCCAGCCTGCCATGATCTTGAGGAGGCTGGACTTACCGGCGCCGTTCGGACCGACCACACCGATCTTGGCCCCCGGCAGGAAGTTCAGCGTCACGTTGTCGAGCACGACCTTGTCGCCGTGCGCCTTGCGCGCCTTTTCCAGGACGTAGATGAACTGGGCCACGGTGCGGGCTACCTCCGTCGATTGCGTCTGGGTCGCGGGCACGGGCGCGGGCCGGAAACTCCGCCCGCCGCCGCCGGCCGGGAGCCGGCCACGCGCACGCCGCCCTCAATCCTGACAGGTACGGCCCGGTCCGCCCACATCACCCCGCCGGGGAGGTACGCGGCGGGCCCCGATCGGTGACCGATGTTGGCAAGATCACGTAAAGGGATTCTGCGGGCGTGGGACGGGTAGGTGACTCCGGCACGGGGGAACAGAAGCCGCAGCTACGCTCAGTACGCTCATCGCGGTGGACCCGTCAGCACCCGGAGGTGGCCGATCGTGACCGTCCGTAGCTCCTTTGTCGTAGTGGCGAACCGACTGCCGGTCGACGAGGTGAGCACACCCGAAGGACGGCAGTGGCGACGGAGCCCCGGGGGGCTGGTCACCGCGCTGCATCCGGTCCTCGCCGACCACCAGGGCACCTGGGTCGGTTGGGCGGGCGGCACCGGGGCCGCGCCGGAGCCGTTCGATCTGGAGGGCATCCGGCTGCACCCGGTGCCCTTGAGCGCCGAGGAGCTGGAGCGCTACTACGAGGGCCAGTCCAACGCGACGATCTGGCCGCTCTACCACGACGCGGTGGAGACCCCGGTCTACAAGCGCCGCTGGCGGGAGACGTACCGGCTGGTCAACGCCCGGTTCGCGGAGGCCGCGGCGGAGGTCGCGGCCGAGGGCGCGACGGTCTGGGTGCAGGACTACCAGCTCCAACTGGTCCCGGCGATGCTCCGGGAGCTGCGGCCGGACCTGCGGATCGGGTTCTTCCTGCACATCCCGTTCCCGCCGATCGAGCTGTTCATGCAGATGCCGTTCCGGACCGAGGTCCTGCGCGGCCTGCTCGGCGCCGACCTGGTCGGCTTCCAGCAGCGGCTGGCCGCGCAGAACTTCGTCCGGCTCGCCCGGCACCTGCTCGGCCTGCGCTACGAGGGGCAGATGATCCAGGTCGACGGCCGGCAGGTGAAGGCCGGCGCCTTCCCGATCTCCATCGACACCCGGGAGATGGAGCGGCTGGCCGAGGACCCGGCGATCCAGGCCCGCGCCAAGCAGATCCGCGAGGAGCTGGGCAACCCGAGGACGATCGTCCTGGGCGTCGACCGGCTGGACTACACCAAGGGCATCGAGCTGCGGCTCAAGGCCTTCCGCGAACTCCTGGCTGACGGGAAGTTGACAGTTCCCGACGCGGTCATGGTGCAGGTCGCCACCCCGAGCCGGGAGCGCGTGGAGCACTACCAGGCGCTTCGAGTGAAGGTCGAGCGCGAGGTGGGCAGGATTAACGGTGAATTCGGACGGGTCGGCCTACCGGCGGTGCATTATCTGCATCAGTCGTACAGTCGCTCCGAACTTGCCGCGATGTACGTCGCGGCAGACGTGATGATGGTGACCCCGCTGCGAGACGGAATGAATCTGGTGGCCAAGGAGTACGTCGCATCGCGCGCCGACCAGGGCGGCGCGCTCGTGCTCAGTGAGTTCGCCGGCGCCGCGACCGAGCTGCGCCAGGCGTTCCTGTGTAACCCCCACGACCCCGACGCGGTCAAGGACGCGCTGCTGCGCGCCGTGCACGTCGAGAAACCCGAGGCCCGCCGCCGGATGCGGATAATGCAGCGCCATCTGCGCACCCACGACGTGGGCCACTGGGCCAAGTCGTTCCTGACCGAACTCGGCGTGCCCGATGCGGAGGCGGCGTGAACTTCCCCACCACCACCGCCCCGGCCGGGGTGATGGATCCCGAGCTGCGTGCCGCCATCGGCCGGATCGCCCGGGTGCCGCAGCTCCTGGTCGCCTGCGACTACGACGGCACCTTGGCCCCGATCGTCGACGACCCGAGCAAGGCCGTGCCGCTGCCCGAGTCGGTGGCCGCGGTCCGCGCGCTCGCCTCGCTGCCGCAGACCACCGTCGCGGTGGTCTCCGGGCGCGCGCTGCGCGACCTGGCCACGCTCTCCCGGCTGCCCAGTGAGGTGCACCTGGTCGGCAGTCACGGCTCGGAGTTCGACATCGGCTTCGTCGAACGGCTCTCCCCCGAGCTGATCGCGGTGCGCACCCGGCTGCGGGACGCGCTGCGCCAGATCGCCGCCGAGCACCCGGGCGTACGGCTGGAGCGCAAGCCGGCCAGCGTCGCGGTGCACACCCGCGGGGTGGACCCGCAGGTGGCCGCCTCGGCCGTCGAGGCGGTCCGCAGCGGCCCGGCCACCTGGGACGAGGTGACCGTCACCCAGGGCAAGGAGGTCATCGAGCTGTCGGTGGTGGCCACCCACAAGGGCACCGCCGTCGACCAGCTCCGCACCCAGCTCGCGGCGAGCGCGGTGCTCTTCATCGGCGACGACGTCACCGACGAGAACGCCTTCGGCAATCTGCACGGCCCGGACGTCGGCATCAAGATCGGCCCCGGCGACACCCAGGCCGACTACCGGGTGGCCGAGCCGATCGAGGCGGCCCGGGCGCTGGGCCTGCTGCTGGAGACCCGCCGGCACTGGCTCTTCGGCGAGCGCGCGGTGCCGATCGAGCGGCACTCGATGCTGGCCAACGGCCGCACGGTCGCGCTGCTCACCCCGGACGCCAAGATCACCTGGCTGTGCCACCCGAAGCCGGACTCGGCGGCGATCTTCGCCGACCTGGTGGGCGGCAGCCCGGCCGGGCACTTCAGCATCTCGCCGGAGCGCGGCGGCATCCCGCTCGGTCAGCGCTACCGCAGCGGCACCATGACCGTGGAGACCCGGTGGTCGGGGCTGACCGTCACCGACTGGCTGGACGTGCCGGCGACGGAGACCACCCCGGACGGCCCGGCCGTCGTCAGCGGCGACTCGACGCTGGTCCGGGTGCTCACCGGCACCGGGCGGGCCCGGGTGGACTTCGCCCCCCGGCCCGAGTTCGGCCAGGTGGCGGTGCAGTTGCAGCCGATCGACGACGGCCTGCTGGTGCTCGGTTCCAACGAGCCGATCGCGCTCTACTCCCCCGGCGTGACGTGGGACGTCACCAGCGACGGGGTGAACGAGAGCGCGAAGGCCGTGGTCGACCTCTCCGCCCTCGGCGGGCAGGTCGTGCTGGAGCTGCGCTTCGGCACCCAGAGCCTGGAGCACCACACGGTGCCGATCCACGAGCGGCAGGCCGCCGCCGAGCAGCCCTGGAAGGACTGGGTGGCCGGGCTGCGGCTGCCCAACACCGCCCGGGACCTGGTCGCCCGCAGCGCGCTCACCCTGCGCGCGCTCTGCCACGAGCCCAGCGGGTCGATCCTCGCCGCGGCGACCACCTCGCTCCCCGAGGAGCTGGGCGGCGTCCGGAACTGGGACTACCGCTACTGCTGGCTGCGGGACGCGTCGATGACGGCCCGGGCACTGGTCGACCTCGGCTCGACCGAGGAGGCGGAGGCGCTGCTGCGCTGGATCGACGGCGTGGTCGAGCGCACCGGCGGGCACCCGGAGCGGCTGCACCCGCTCTACACCGTCGACGGGTACGAGCTGGGCGCCGAGGCGGTCATCGACACCCTGCCCGGGTACGCCGGCTCCCGGCCGGTCCGGGTCGGCAACCTGGCCAACCACCAGCTGCAGCTCGACGTCTTCGGCCCGATCGCCGACCTGATCGCGGCGGTCGCGGACGCGCGGGGCTCGGTCCGTGAGGACGAGTGGCGGGTGCTGGACAACATGGTCGAGGCGGTCCGCCGCCGCTGGCACGAGCCCGACCACGGCATCTGGGAGGCCCGCCTCCCCCCGCGGCACCACATCTTCTCGAAGGTCATGTGCTGGATGACCGTCGACCGGGCGCTGCACGTGGTCCGGCAGCACGGCCACGAGGACCGGCCGGAGTGGGTGGAGCTGCGCGACCGGATCGCCGCCAACGTGCTGGAGTACGGCTGGCACGAGGTGGCCGAGGCGTACAGCGTCGCGTACGGGCACGAGGACATGGACGCCTCGTCGCTATGGATCGGCCTGTCCGGGCTGCTCCCGGGCGACGACCCGCGCTTCCTCTCCACCGTGCTCAAGATCGAGGCGGACCTGCGGAGCGGCCCGGTCGTCTACCGGTACCACTGGGACGACGGCCTGCCCGGCCGGGAGGGCGGCTTCCACATCTGCACGGCGTGGCTGGTCGAGGCGTACCTGCGCACCGGCCGGCGCATCGACGCGGAGGAGCTGTTCGTCCAGATGATCGACACGGCGGGTCCGACCGGGCTGCTCCCGGAGCAGTACGACCCGCTCGCCGAGCGCGGCCTGGGCAACCACCCGCAGGCGTACAGCCATCTCGGCCTGATCCGCTGCGCCCTGCTGCTCGACAACATGCTCAAGCAGTGACCTGACCAGCACCACCGGCGGCCGGAGACGAAGTCTCCGGCCGCCTCTTCACTGCTCCCGCACACCGACGGACCGACCCCACCCACGACCGGGTTTCCGGGGAGCCCGCCCCGCGGAAGGATCAAGCCTGACCGCCCGGAGCGAGCGGGCTCCCCGGAAACCCCGACGACGAGCCGAGGTCAGACGTCGAGCGCCCCCACCACGTCGCCGATGACGACGATGGCGGGTGGGTGGATGCCTGCCTCGACCACGTCGGCCGCCACCGCGCCGAGCGTCGAGCGGAGGGTGCGCTGCGCGGCGGTGGTGCCTTCCTGGACCACGGCCACCGGGGTGTCGGCCGGGCGGCCGTGGGCCACCAGGGTCGCGCTGATCGCGGGAAGGTTCTTCAGGCCCATCAGGACCACCAGGGTGCCGCGCAGGCCGGCCAGGGCCTCCCAACGGACCAACGAGGCCGGCGAGTCGGGTGCCACGTGCCCGGAGACCACGGTGAACTCGTGCGCCACCGCCCGGTGGGTGACCGGGACACCGCCCACCGCGGGCACGGCGATCGCGCTGGTCACCCCGGGCACCACGGTCACCGGCACGCCCGCCTCGGCGCAGGCCAGCAGCTCCTCCCCGCCCCGGCCGAAGACGTACGGGTCGCCGCCCTTGAGCCGGACCACGAACTTCCCGGCCCGGGCCCGGTCCACCAGGATCCGGTTGATCTCCTCCTGCGCGCGGGACGGCCCGTACGGGATCTTCGAGGCGTCCACCAGCTCGACGTCGGAGCGCAGCTCGTCGAGGAGCAGCCCGGGCACCAGCCGGTCGGCGACCACCACGTCTGCTTCGGTGAGCAGCCGCCAGCCCTTCACGGTGATCAGCTCCGGGTCGCCCGGCCCCGCGCCGACCAGCGCCACCCGCCCAGCGGTGTCAACCGGGGGCCCCTCCGCCGCCGGGGACGTCAGGAGGGGGCTCTGCCGTGCAGCCAGCAGGTCGCGGACGGCGTCGCGGACGGTCATCGCACGGCGGGGGTCACCGCCGCCGAGCACGGCCACCGTGACCGGGCCGTGCCGGGTGACCGCGGGAGTCCACGCGGTGGCCGCCGCCCGGTCGTCGGCGCGTACGCAGAAGATCCGGCGCTCGGCGGCGACGGCGCTGACCGCGGCCGCGGCGGCCGGGTCGTCGACGGCCACCTGGACCAGCCAGGCGCCGTCCAGGTCGGCGGGGACAAAACGGCGCGGCTCCCAGTGCAGCCGGCCCGCGTCGGCGTGCGCCCGCAGCGCCGGGGTGAGTTCCGGCGCGACCAGCAGCACGTCCGCGCCGGCGTCGAGCAGCGCGGGCACCCGTCGGGTGGCCACCGCGCCCCCACCCACCACGACGACCCGGCGGCCGGCCAGCCGGAGCCCGAGGGGATACGGGTTGCCGCTGCTGAGCCGAATGGTTCGCTCGCTCCGCTCGCTCACGCCGCCACCTCGCTCCGCTCGGCGGCGGCGCGAGGCGCCACGCTGCTGAGCCGAATGGTTCGCTCGCTCCGCTCGCTCACTTCTCGGCCACGCCCGCCGAGTCGAAGGTGGCCACCTCGTGCAGCACCCGGACCGCGCCGGTCACCACGGGGAGCGCGAGCAGCGCGCCGGTGCCCTCACCGAGCCGGAGCCCGAGGTCGATCAGCGGGTCGAGGCCGAGCTGCCGCAGGGCCGCCGTGGCGCCCGGCTCGGCGGAGCGGTGCCCGGCGACCATCGCCCCGACCGCGTCCGGCGCGAACGCGGCGGCGGCCAGCGCGGCGCTGACCGCGATCACCCCGTCCAGCAGCACCGGCACCCGGCGCGCGGCGGCGCCCAGGATCAGCCCCGCCAGCGCGGCGTGCTCCAGCCCGCCGACCGCGGCCAGCACACCGAGCGGGTCGACCGGGTCCGGCGCGTGCCGGTCGAGCGCGGCCCGCACCACGGCGACCTTCCGCGCGTACGTCCCGTCGTCCACTCCAGTGCCCCGCCCGGTCACCTCGGCCGGGTCGGCCCCGGTGAACGCGGCGACCAGCGCGGCGGCCGGGGTGGTGTTGCCGATGCCCATGTCGCCGGTCAGCAGGATGCCCGCCCCGGCGTCGACGAGTTCCCCGGCGACCCGGATGCCGGTCTCCACCGCCGCCCGCGCCTCGTCCCGGGTGAGCGCGGCGGTCACCGTCATGTCCCGGGTGCCGGGGCGGACGCTCGCCGCGACCAGCCGGGGTCCGGCCGGGTCGGTGCCCTGCGACAACTCCAGCTCGGCTGGCGGCCATAATTCGGCCTCCGCGCCGCTAGACGGCGCTCCGGACCGAATGAAGGCCGGTCTGACGCCGCGCTGCGACCTGGAGCCGTCGGCCGCCGGGTCGACCGGGAGTGGGGTGGCCACGCCGACGTCGACCACGGTGACCGAGGCGCCGGCCTGCCGGGCGAACGCGTTGACCACCGCGCCGCCGGCCAGGAAGTTGCCGATCATCTGCGCGGTGACCTCCTGCGGCCACGGGGTCACGCCCTGGGCGTGCACGCCGTGGTCACCGGCGAAGATGGCCACCGCGGCCGGCTCGGGCAGCGGCGGCGGGCAGGTGCCGGCCAGCCCGGCGAGGCGTACGGAGAGGGGCTCCAGGGCGCCCAGCGAGCCGGCGGGCTTGGTCAGCCGGCCCTGCAGCTCGCGGGCCGCCGCCATGGCGGTCTCGTCGAGCGGCCGGATCGCCGCCACGGTGGACTCCAGCATCATTCCTCCAGGATCTCCGCCAGCACATCGGTGAACGCGTCGGTCGTCGCCGGATCGCGCACCGCGATCCGCAGCCAGTCCGGGCCGAGCCCGGGGAAGGTGTCACCCCGGCGTACCGCCCAGCCACGCTCCCGCAGCCGCTCCCGCACCGCGGCGGCGCCGGGCCGGTGGATCAGGACGAACGCGCTGGCCGGGCGGCCCGCGACGCGTACCCCGGGCAGGCCGGACAGGCGGGCCACGAGGTGCTCGCGGTCGGCGGCGAGCCCGGCGGCAATGGCGCGCTCGGCCGCGACGGCGGCCGGGGACGCGCAGGCGGTGGCGGCGGCGAGCGCCGGGGTGGAGACCGCCCACAGCGGCTGGGCGGCGGCGAACCGGGCCAGCAGCGCCGGCTCGCCGAGCAGGTAGCCGACCCGCAGGCCGGCCAGCCCCCAGGTCTTGGTGAGGCTGCGGACCACGACGAGGCCGGGCAGGTCGCGGCGGGCCGCCAGGGACTCGGGCTCGCCGGCCACGCCGGGAGCCAGGGTGGTGTCGGCGAACGCCTCGTCGACCACGAGCACCCGGCCGGGGCGGGCCAACGCGGCGAGCTGCGCGGCGGGGTGCAGCACCGAGGTCGGGTTGGTGGGGTTGCCGAGCAGCACCAGGTCGGCGTCGGCGGGCACCCGGGCCGGGTCGAGCCGGAAGTCGTCGGCCGGGTCGAGCAGCACCCGCTCGACGGCGTGCCCGGCGGCCCGCAGCGCGGCCTCCGGCTCGGTGAACTGCGGGTGCACCACGACCGGTCGCCGGGCGTCGCGCAACGCCCGGGCGATCAGCACGAAGCCCTCCGCCGCGCCGGCGGTGAGCAGTACCTCCTCCGGGGTACGCCCGTGCCGGGCGGCGACGGCGGCCCGGGCCGGACCGGGGTCGGGGTACGCGGCCAGCTCGCCCAGCGCCGCGACCACCGGGTCGGCCAGCCAGTCGGGCATCGGGGCGCGGCGGACGTTGACGGCCAGGTCGACCAGCCCGGGGGCCACCTCGGCGTCCCCGTGGTGCCCGAGGTCGGGCTCGTCCCGCGGGTCCGCTCCCGGACCGGCGGCCGGCGTTCCGGTCAGCTGAGCACGCATGTCCGCGATCCTGCCGGGAAGCCGTCGCCCGGGACAGCGGATCCCGGCGTGGGCCGCGTCACCACCGCGCGACCCACTCGCCCGTTTATGAATTTTTCTCATTTCCGAATCGGAAATGTCATAGCTTGACCTCGTGAGCAACCGACCCCGTGCCTCCGCTGGTCGTGCCGTTCTCCTCCTCCGCGCCGGGCTGATCGCCGGCCTCGTGATCGCCGCCGCGGCGTTCCCGCTCGCCGCCCTCACCGGCATCGGCGCCAAGGCCACCGCACACGCAGTGGAGCAGAAGACCAACATCCTCAAGACCGCGCTACCCGCCGAGACCTCGTACCTCTACGCGCCGGACGGCAAGACCGTGCTGACGATGTTCTACGAGGAGTACCGGCAGTACACCAAGATCCAGGACATCTCGCCGAACGTGCAGCAGGCGATCGTCGCCGCCGAGGACAACCGCTTCTACCAGCACCACGGCGTCGACCCGAAGGGCGTGGCCCGCGCCTTCGTCGCCAACTCCCGCTCCGGTGGCGTCTCCCAGGGCGCCTCGACCCTCACCATGCAGTACGTCCGGATGGCCCTGCGGGACAGCGCCAAGACCCCGAAGGAGGTCCAGGAAGCCACCCAGCAGACCAGCCTGCGCAAGGTCAAGGAAATGCGCATGGCGCTGGACATCGAGAAGCACCTCAGCAAAGAACAGATCATGGAGCGGTACCTCAACTCGGCCTACTTCGGCCACCGGGCGTACGGGATCTACGCGGCCGCGCAGATCTTCTTCTCCAAGACCCCGGCCACGCTCACCCCGGCCGAGGCGGCCACCCTGGCCGGTCTGGTGAAGTCCCCGTCGGAGTACGACCCGATCACCTCCGACCAGAAGGACGCCACCGGCCGGCGCAACTACGTGCTCGACAACATGTCGCGACTCGGCTACCTGTCGCCCGACGCCGTCGCCCGGGCCAAGGCCGAACCGATCCGGCTGCGGCTGACCAACCCGCCGAACGACTGCGCCGCGCTCCTCGAGAAGTACCGGGCGACCTGGGGCTTCTACTGCGACTACCTGAAGAACTGGTGGAGCTCGCAGCCCGCGTTCGGCAACAACCGGCTGGAACGGATGGACAAGCTGCGCCGGGGCGGCTACCGGATCGTGCTCGCCCTCGACCCGAAGATCCAGGAGGCGGCGGAGAAGAACGTGGGCGCGAAGGACGGCACCGGCAGCCCGTACGCCAACGGCATCGTGGTCGCCGAGCCGGGCACCGGACGGATCAAGGCTATGGCGGTGAACCGCACCTACTCGCTCGACCTCAGCGAGAACCCGAACAGCTCCAACCCGGAGGCCGGCCCGAACGTCAAGGCGAACTATCCGAACACCGTGGCGCCGCTGCTCGGCGGGGGCACGCTCCCCGGCTACCAGGCCGGATCGACGTTCAAGATGTTCACGATGCTCGCCGCGCTCAACTCCGGGACGAAGCTCTCCGACACCATCAACTCGCCGTTCAAGTACCAGTCGGCCATCTACGACGGGTGGGCCCCGGTCAACGCCAGCGGCGCGATGACCGGCGTGCAGACCATGTGGTCCGGCTTCGGCAAGTCGGTGAACACCTTCTTCGTCCAGTTGGAGGAGAAGGTCGGCGCGGAGAAGGGGGTGCGCCTAGCCGAGCAGCTCGGGCTGCGCTGGCGTACCGACGTGGACCGCGACCACGCCTCGCCGGACAAGGCGAACAAGTGGGGCGCGTTCACCCTGGGCGTCTCCGACGCCACCCCGCTGGAGATGGCGAACGCGTACGCCGCGGTGGCCGCGGACGGCCGGTACTGCGAGGCGATCCCGGTCAACGCGATCTTCAACCGCGACGGCACGCCGGCCATGTACAAGACCGCCGGCGGGGTGGAGCGGGAGGTCGCCAAGCCGCGCTGCCGGCAGGTGGTCAGCGCGGACGCGGCCCGGGCCGCCACCGACGCCGCCCGCTGTCCGACCGGTGACACCCCGGCCAAGGGCGGCTGCGGCGGCTGGTCCACGGCCGACAGCGTCCGGGGCACGGTCGGCCGCCCGGTCGCCGGCAAGACGGGTACCACCGACAGCACCCGGTCCGCCTGGTTCGTCGGCTACACCCCGGAGCTGGCCGCGGCGAGCTTCATCGCCGACCCGGACAACCCGTTCAACGCGGTGGGTGACGGGCTCTCCCAGGTGCCCGTCGACGCGGTGGCGACCACCCTGCGCGACGCGCTCAAGGGCCAGCCCACCCACCAGTTCACCCCACCGTCCGACCAGATCGTCGGCTGACCGTCGACCCTACGACGGCTCCGGCTCGGCACGTCTGGAGCCGCGCCCCGACCCGGAGCCGTCGGCCGGACCGCCCGGGGGTGCGCCCGGGTAGTTGATCAAGAGGTTTGCGTCCAGGACCTGCGGATCCTGACGCGGACCTCTTGATCGCCGTTCCGGGCCGGGCCGGCCCGGTCAGCGGAGGTCGGCGGCGACGAAGGACCAGAGTTCGAGGTCGACACGGGCGCCGCGAACGAAGCCGGCGTTGCGCAGCAGGCCCTCGTAGCTGAAGCCGGCCTTCTCGGCCACCCGCCGGGACGCCACGTTGCCCGGCGCCACCCGCAGTTCGACCCGGTGAAAACCGTGCTCCAGGATCAGCGCGATGGCCACCGCGTCCACCGCCTCGGCGGCCAGGCCATAGCCCCGGGCGTGCGGCGCGACCGCGTACGACACCTCGGTCAGCCGGGCACCCCAGTCGGTGCGCCGGGTCCAGAGGCAGCCGACCACCCGCTGGTCCTCCCGGCGGACCACCCCGTAGTGGTCGCCGTCACCGCTGTCCCGGCGCTGCCGGGCCAGCTCGGTGCACCAGGCGCGCCCGTCGATCCGCCCCGACGAGTCGGCCAGGGGCAGCCAGCGCTGGGTCTGCCGGTCCCCGAACACCTCGTCCACCGCCTCGGCGTCGGCCGCCACGAGAGGGCGTACCTCCGTGCGCGGGGTGGACACGGTCAGCGTCGGGAAACGGCGCACCGCCACCTGCCCGATCACGCCGGGGCCTCCGCCGGCGCCACGGCCGCCGTGACCAGCCGGCCGGCGATCTCCGGGTACGCGGACAGCCGCGGGTCCAGGTTCCGCCCCGGCCGCCCGGCGGCCAGCCCCAGGTACGCCGCGTCCACCTGGTCCGGCCCGATCTTGAAGCCCGCCGCGTCCAGCCCCCGTTCCCCGAGGGCGGCCAGCAGCCCGAGGGAGAGCGCGCCCGTGCCGTGCCCCGAGGAGGGTGCGCTCAGCACGACGCGCGGCACGATCATCATCGACTCCTGATCTGGGGTGGTTTCCGCCCGCGTGACCATACCCGCCCGGACCGACGTGCGGCGGCCGCCGACCGGCCGGTTCCGGCCCGGTGCAGCTCAGTGGCGCCGCTCATACGAGTAGCCTTGGCCAACGTGTACCGGTTCCTGCTGACCCCGCGCTGGCTGGGCTATCTCGCACTGACCCTGGTCGCGGCCGTGCTGATGGTGTTCCTCGGCAACTGGCAGCTGGACCGCTACCGGGGCCGCACGGCGATCAACGAGCGGATCGACGCCGGCTCCACCATGACCCCCGCGCCGCTGCGTGACGCCCTGCCCGCCCCGACCGGCGGGCCCGGCACCACCGGCCCGGCCCCCGCCGAGCAGCTCACCTGGTCCAGGGTCACCGTCACCGGCCGGTACGACCCCACGAACCTGGTCCTGGTCCGTGGCCGCACGATCGGCCGGGACGTCGGCTTCGAGGTGCTCACCCCGCTGGTCCTCGCCGACGGCACCGCCGTGCTGGTCGACCGGGGCTGGATCCCGCCCGCCCCGGGCGGCGACGCCACCACCCAGCCGGAGGTGCCGGCGGCACCCAGCGGGGACGTGACGGTCACCGGCCGGGTGGTGGCCAGCGAGAGCGGCGGCGGCACGGTCGACCGGCGCAACGGCAAGCTGGAGAGCCGGCGGATCAGCATCCCCCGCATCGCCAAGCAGCTGCCCTACCCGGTGGCCGGCGGCTACGTCCTGCTCGACCAGCAGACCCCGGCCGCCGACCCGGCCTTCCAGGCCGTCCCGATCGGGCACACCAACAACTGGCAGAACTTCGGGTACGTGGTCCAGTGGTGGCTCTTCGCCGCCATGAGCCTCTTCGGCTACGGCTGGGTGGCACGCCGGGAGGCGCGGCGCGCGGCCGGCCTGGACAAGCCGCGCAAGCCGGTCGACCGGGCCGCCGAGCCGGCCTCCGCGTGACCGACGCCCATTGACCGGACCGGACCGTCGGCGGCCACACGGGACATCGGCGACGCTGTAAGGTCCGCCCATGATCGCCAACCGTCGGGGGTCGCGGTGACCCCTGATCCCACCAAGCCGTTGCCGCCAGGCCAGCCGCCGATGCCGGCACAGCCGACGTACGACCCGTGGGCCGCCATGCCCCCCGCCGTCGCGCCGCCCACCGAGCAGTTCCCGGTGCTCCCGCCCGGCCCCGCTCCGACCGCGCCGGGCGCCTCCGCGCCGACGGACGCCGCCGTGCCATCGGACGCCTCCGCTTCGGGAAACGCCGGCCCGCCGGATGCTCCGCCGACCATGCGGTTCGCCGCCCCGCCGCCCGCGCCGGCCCCGGTCCCGCCAGCCCTGGCCCAGTTCCCCGCGCCCCCGACCCCGGCCCAGTTCTCCGCACCCCCGGCCCCGGCCCAGTTCCCCGCGCCCCCAGCCCCGGCCCAGTTCTCCGCACCCCCGGCCCCGGCCCAGTTCCCCGCGCCCCCAGCCCCGGCCCAGTTCTCCGCGCCCCCGGCCCCGGCCCAGTTCTCCGCGCCGCCGGCGCCGCAGGCCGGTGAACTGCTGGCACGCCCGGGTTCGGCTCCTCCGGTACCCGCCCCGCCGGTCGGGCCGCTGCCGCCCGGGCAGTCCGTGGTGGCGGTCCAGATCGGCGAGATCATGGTGGCCCCGCCGGTGATCCGTACGCCCGTCGGCGCGCTGCCGCTGGCCGGAGCCTCCTGGCACGTGATGGACCACTGGCAGAAAGAGGAGAAGGTGGCAACCTGGGCGCTGGTCTGCGCCATCCTCGGCTTCTTCTGCCTGACCGTGTTCAGCCTGCTCTTCCTGCTGATCAAGGAGACGAAGCACCACGGGACCGTGCAGGTGACGGTCACCAGCGGCGGCCAGCAGTACGTGGCCCGGATCCCGGTGGTCGACCAGTTCCAGGTGCAGCACATCAACAACCAGGTCAACTACGCCCGCTCGTTGTCGCTGGGCTGACCCGTACGGCGTCGGAGGCGGCCCGCGCACCGCCTCCGGCGCCGCCGGCTAACCTGTGGGCCGGCCGGCGTGGATGGCCCGGACCGCGTCGATGGTGTCCGCCTCGGCGGCGCTCTTGTCGTCCCGGTAGCGCACCACGCGGGCGAACCGCAGCGCCACGCCGCCCGGGTAGCGGCTGCTCGTCTGCACCCCGTCGAACGCGATCTCGACCACCTGCTCGGGGCGAACCCGGACCACCCAGTCGCCCTTCTCCACGGCCAGGTCGAGGAAGCGCTCGGTCTGCCAGCGCAACAGTTCGTCGCTGAGCCCCTTGAACGTCTTGCCGAGCATGACAAACTCCCCCGTGCGCGGGTCCCGGGCGCCGAGGTGCAGGTTGGACAGCCAGCCCTGCCGGCGCCCGCTGCCCCACTCCACCGCCAGCACCACCAGGTCGAGGGTGTGCCGGGGCTTGACCTTGACCCACGCCGAGCCGCGCCGGCCGGCATCGTAGGGGGCGTCCGGATCCTTGACCACCACCCCTTCCTGGCCGGCGTCGACTGCGGCCGCGAAGGCGGCGCCGGCCTGCTCCGGACCGTCCACCTCCATCCGCCCGACCAGCAGCGACGGGTCGACCGCGCCGGCCAGCGCGGCCCAGCGTTCCCGGCCGGGCAGGTCGATCAGGTCCGTGCCGTCGAGGTGCAGC
Source organism: Micromonospora sp. RTBAU3-60 (assembly GCF_054963695.1). Taxonomy (NCBI): domain Bacteria; kingdom Bacillati; phylum Actinomycetota; class Actinomycetes; order Micromonosporales; family Micromonosporaceae; genus Micromonospora; species Micromonospora sp. RTBAU3-60. The sequence goes on from NZ_JBUEGB010000009.1 coordinate 56,475, forward strand.
AGATCGAAGAAGTACGGGGTCAGCACCGCTTGGCCGGTGCGCTCGGCGGCGGCGAGCACCGCGGGGGCCACCGCCGTGCCGCCGGTGGTGCTGGGCGTGGTGCGCCGGGCCGCCCGGCTGGAGGTCTCCTGGAAGGGCAGCGGGCGGCCGGCGGCGTCCAGCCCGATCGCCTCGCCGTCGAGCACCAACTCCCGGGCCGGCAGGGCGCGGACGGCGGCCACCACCTCGGGCAGCCGCGCGGTGATGTCGTCCAGGCTACGGGTGAAGACCGCGATGTCCTGCCCCGACCGGTGCACCTGGATCCGGATGCCGTCGAGCTTCACGTCGACCACGGCGGGGATGCCGGTGGCGGCGAGCGCCTCGTCCACCGTGGGGGCGCTCTGCGCCAGCATCGGGGCCAGTGGACGGCCCACCTGGAGTCCGAAGGCGGCCAGCGCCGCCGCGCCGCCGGAGAGCGCCGCGACCGCCACCTCCCGTAGGTCGCCGGCGAGCAGCAGGGCGCGCCGGACGGCCGCCAGCGGCACCTCGGCGGCCCGGGCCACCGCGTCGGCCAGCAGGCCGGCCTGGGCGCCCTGGCGCAGCTCACCGCTGAACAGGCCGACCAGCAACCGCTGCTCGTCGGCGGTGGCCGTGGTGAAGAGCCGGCCGAGCAACTCCCGGCGGCGGGCCTGCGAGCCGGGGCCGCGCACCGCCGCGATCTGGTCGACCGCCGCGTCGACGGCCGCCACGGTCAGGGTCGGCTCGGCGGCCGGCGGCGGCAGGTCACGCAGGCTCGCCCAGCCCACGCCGGTCTGCCGTTGATGCAGCTCACCGGCGAGGTAGCCGGCGCCCGCCGGGACCTCGGCCGGATCCAGCGACCGCAGCGCGGCGGCCAGCAGCTCCACCTTGGCCCGCCGGCCGCTGGTGGCGCCCACCGCGGCGGAGGTGGCCGCCAGGTCGAGGAACCGCACGAACCCATCCTGCCAGCCACCGCCGACCGGATGGCGTATCCCGGCCGGGCGACGGGCCCCACGCGCCGCCCGGCCCGGCGATCCCGTGCACCGCCCGGCCGGGCGACCGATCCCGTGCACCGCCCGGCCGGGCGACCGATCCCGTGCACCGCCCGGCCGGGCGACGGGTCCCGCGCGTCGCCCGGCCGGCGATCGTGCCGGCCCCGAAGTGCCGGTGCGGACCGCCACGCACCGGGCCGGGTCGGTCGCACGGCGGCAGGCCGCGCATCGGCAGGGCCGCTTGCCCGACGAACCCCCGCAGGTGTGCGAGACGCTACGAACTTGATGACGTGAACGAGTCAGCGCCAACCCCGTCCACACCGGCCGGCGCGATCCATCCACGTCATCAAGTTCGTAGTCACCCGAGAAACATGGCCGGACGTTGCCCTCGAACAGCGGCCTGCGGCGGCTACCGAGACCGCAGCGGATGGGCCGGACCGGACGCGCCGGACCGCGGACCGAAGGGCAGACCGGAACCCGGGCGCGCCGAACCGCGGACCGAACCCGGGCGGGCCGGACCGCAGACCGAACGGCAGACCGCAACCCAGGCGCGCCGAACCGCGGACCGGACCCGGGCGGGCCGAACCGCGGGCCTGACCCGGCGCGACGGTCAGGCCGAGACCGGCTCCTCGATCCGCAGGCCGCGCGCGCGGACCTCGTCGGCGACCCGGGTGAGCAGCGTGTCGAGCGTGACCAGCGCGGCGGAGAGCTCACTGAGCTGTTCCTTGAGCGTGTCCTCGGGCCACGCGGAGACGTCGACGTCTCCCAGAGCACTCACGGCGGCCTGGAGCCGCGCCATCTCGTCGTTCGTACGCATGTTCGAGAGGCTATAACACCCCCGCGCCCGACACACCCCAAACTCCGACATCGGCTGCGAAGTTACGCTTCCGACACGTGCAGCCCGTCCCGGCCCGGGTGAACCCACCTAGCCCCGGTTCGCGCCCACCTCGGCGACCTTGGCCAGCAGCAGCGCCTCGGCGATGCAGACCCGGGTGAACTCGCCCAGGTGCAGGCTCTCGTTCGGCCCGTGGGCCCGGGCGTGCGGGTCCTCGACGCCGGTCACCAGGATCGCCGCCTCGGGGAACATCTCCTGGAAGGTGGCGATGAACGGGATCGAGCCGCCGACGCCGATGTCGACCGGGTCGGTGCCGTCCCAGGCCCCCCGGAAGGCCGCCCGCGCCGCCTCGAACATCGGCCCGGTGGCGTCGATGACGCAGGGCGCCCCGTCGTGCTCGAAGGTCACCGTCACCTGCGCGCCCCACGGCGCGTGCTTCTCTAGGTGGGCGATCAGCGCCGCGTACGCCTGCTTCGGGTCGTCGCCCGGCGCCAGCCGTACGCTCAGCTTGGCCTTGGCGGACGGGACCAGCGCGTTCGGCGCCTCCCCGGTGGCCGGCGCGTCGACGCCGAGCACCGCGATGGCCGGCTTGGTCCAGAGCCGGTCGGTGATCCGCCCGGTGCCGAAGAGTTGGGCCCCGTAGACCAGCCCGGCCTCGGCGCGGAACCGGTCCTCCGGGTAGTCGACCGTGGCGCCCTCGCGGCCGACCAGGCCCTCGACGGCCACGTTCCCAGCGTCGTCGTGCAGCGTGGCGAGCAGCTTGGCCAGCGTGGTGAGGGCGTCCGGCACGGCGCCGCCGAACATGCCGCTGTGCACGGCGTGGTCGAGGGTGCGCACCTCCACGAAGCAGTTGACGATGCCGCGCAGCGAGGTGGTCAGCGCGGGCACGCCGACGTCCCAGTTGGTGGAGTCGGCGATGACGATGACGTCCGAGGCGAGCTCCTCGCGATGCGCGATGAGCAGCTGCTCCAGGGAGTCCGAGCCGTACTCCTCCTCGCCCTCGATGAAGAGGACCACGCCGACCGGCAGCTGGTCGCCGAAGGCGCGCAGCGCGGCGACGTGCGCCATGATGCCAGCCTTGTCGTCGGCGGCACCCCGACCGTAGAGGCGCCCGTCCCGCTCCACCGGCTCGAACGGGTCGGACTCCCACAGCGACAGGTCGCCGACCGGCTGCACGTCGTGGTGGGCGTACATCAGCACGGTGGGGGCACCGGGCGGGGCGGGCTTCGTCCCGATCACCGCCGGCTGGCCGCCGGAACGCACGATCTTGGTGTCGAGACCGCAGCCACGCAGCAGCTCCGCCACCGCCTCGGCGGAGCGCTCCACGTGCGAGTGGTCGAAGCCGTCGAAGGCGATACCCGGAATGCGGACGAGGCGTTCCAGGTCGGCACGGACTCCGGGCAGTTCACGCTCGACGGCGGCCCGTACCTCGGACTCGGACAGGATCGGTGTGGTCATGACCGGCATCGTATGCCGGCCTTACCGGGGTCATCCGCCGAGCCCGTCCCGCTGGCCTGGCCGGGGGAGGCGGACGTAGTACCGGCCGGCGTCGTGCGGCAGGGTGGGGGCGGCGTCGACCACCACGTCGGCCGCGGCCTCGGTGCCGTCGGTGGCGAAGTGCGCCCGCTCCCCGACGTGCCAGCGGCGCAGCTCGGGCAGGATCTCCGCGCCGTCGCGGGCGACCGCCCGGGACAGCCGCAGCTCCGCGGGCGCGGTGACGAACACGGACAGGGTCAGCTCCCGCCGGATCGCCGCGCGGGCGGCGCTCACCCCCTCGACGATCAGCACCGGCCCGGCCGGCACCGGCACCGCCTCGTCCAGGAAGCACCGCCGCACCCAGCTGTACCGGCGGTAGGCCCCGGGCCGGCCCGCGCGTACCGGCCCTAGCACCCAGCGCTCCAGCCGGGGCCAGAAGGTGATCTGGTCGTCCCAGCCGTTCAGCAGGTCGTCGGTGCGGACCACCGGCGGCCGCTCGCCGCCGGGCAGCGCGCCGAGGGCGTCCGCGAGGCGCGTCGCGAACAGGCTCTTGCCCGCGCCGCTCGGCCCGTCGACCGCCACCAGTCGGGTACGCCCCAGCCGCGCCGGCGCCGCGAGCACCCGACGCGCCAACCCGGCGTACGCCTCGACCACCGTCACCGGCCTCACGCCGGCTCGCCGAGCATCCCCGCCAGCCAGGCCAGCTCGGCCCGAGTGGTCGCCCGGGCGATGGTGAGCAATCCCCGCCGGTACGGATCGTCCACCTCCTCCGCGCGCACCGGCCGGTCCCCCTCGTAGAAGAAGCTGCTTGGCGTACGCAGGAAGGCCAGCCGGCGGCGGAGCACCGCTTCGCGGGCCGCCGGGTCGTCGAGGTGGCGCAGGAACGCGAGCAGGGTGAACCAGCGGTTCTCGTCGCTGATCTCCACCTCCTCGGGCTCGGCCAGTCGGCGCCGGAGTTCGGCGCGGCCCCCCTCGGTCAGGACCAGCATCTGACGGGGTGCGGCCCGGGAGCCCGGCTCAGCTCGCCGGGTCAACCAGCCCGCCCGCTCCAGCCGCTTGATCGCCGGGTAGAGCGTGCCGTCGGCGATCGGGCGCACGTGTCCGGTCAGCTGAGCCACCCGCCGCTTGAGGTCGTAGCCGTGCAGGGGTTGCTCGGCGAGGAAACCGAGGATGGCGAGTTCGAGCACCCATTCATAATACCCCGCTTCCGTTATACCTCGGCACGGATGTACTGTGCCGAGCATGCGTGCTGCGACTGTGGGCCCGGACGGGGCCCGGATGCGATGGGTGGAGATCGCCGGCGAGGAGCCGGCGCGGGTGTACGTGCACGGGTTGGGGGCGATGTCGACGGCGTACTTCGTCCCGGTGGCCACCCGCCCCGGACTGGCCGGTCACCGGTCGCTCTTCGTCGACCTGTTCGGCTTCGGGTTGAGCGACCGACCGGCCACCTTCGGCTACACCCTCGAGGACCACGCGACCGCCCTCGCCGCCACCCTCGATCGGGCGGGGGTACGCGAGGCCGACGTGGTGGCGCACAGCATGGGCGGCGCCGTCGCGATCGTGCTCGCCCACCGGCGGCCGGATCTCGTCGGCCGGCTCGTCCTCGTCGAGGCGAACCTCGACCCGTACCCCCGCCGGACGGTCGGCAGCAGCGGCGTAGCCGGGTACGCCGAGGCGGACTTCCTGGCCGGCGGCTACGCCGAGACGCTGGACCGGGTCGGTCCGTTGTGGGCCAGCACCATGCGGCTCGCCGATCCGGTCGGCCTGCACCGCACCGCGACGGGACTCGCCGCCGGCACCCGACCGACGATGCGCCGCCTGCTGGAGCGCCTGCCGATGCCGAGGACGTTCGTGCAGGGTGGGCTCAGCGACCCGGTGACCGACGCCGCAGGGCTCTCCGCCGCGGGCGTGACCGTGGTGACCGTGCCCGGCGCCGGCCACAACGTCATGCTCGACGCGCCCGACGAGTTCACCCGGGTGGCGGCCGCCGCGCTCGCCGTGGCCTGATCTGCACCGACCGGCTACCGCCTCCGGGGGATTTCCCTCGGCGGCCCGGTGAGCGCCGGTCGTTCCCCGGGCACGGCCGCCGGACGGCCGGCATCATCGGGTGGTGCTCCATGACGTGATGTGTCCGGGCGTCGACGCCCTGTTGGAACAGGCCCGGGCCGGACTCCGCCGACTCACCCCGCACGAGACCGTCGATGCGGTCCGCAAGGGCGCGCTGCTCGTCGACACACGTAGCGAGGCGCAGCGTCGTGAGCAGGGCGAGCTGCCCGGGGCGATCGTGATCGAACGGACCGTGCTGGAGTGGCGCCTGGACCCCGCCAGCGCCTGGCACATCCCCGAGGCGACCGGCTACGACCGGATGATCGTGGTGGTGTGCCGGCAGGGCTACAGCTCCAGTCTGGCCGCCGCGAGTCTCCAGACGCTCGGACTGCGGCGGGCGACCGACATGATCGGCGGGGTGCAGGCGTGGCAGCAGGACGGACTGCCCATGTCCGACCGCCCCGCCGACGTCCGCTACTGACTGGTCAGACCGGTGTGCCGGCGGGCGCGACCGAGCCAGCCAGGCCGCCGCGTCGGACGGGTCGAGCGGCGCGTCCACCTTCAGCGAGCCGGGCAGCACGGTCAGACCCTCGCCGTCCGCTATGGCCGGGTGCCCGGGCGGGGTCAGGCGGGCGGGGCGCCGGGGGGAATGAACGGCAGGCCCGGCGGTGGGCCGGACTCGATCAGCCGCCAGAGGGCATCGGTGTCGAGGTGCTCCTCGACCAGGTCACCGAGGAGATCCAGGGTCCGTTCGCGGGCGGCGGCGAACGCGGTGTCCGGGGCGACCTTGAAGCCGGTCCGCCCGGCCACCTCGGCGACCTCGGTGAGGAACCGGCGGCGGAAGGCGTCGGACTCGAAGGCGCCGTGCCAGTGGGTGCCGTGCACCGCGCCGAACCGGGCGCCCTCGCCGGTGCCGTCGGCATACCACAGCAGCGGCGGCAGCCCCGGGTCGGCGGCGGAGACCTGCCCGTGGTGGATCTCGTAACCGTGCACCGGAACGTCCCCGGCGGCTGTGCCGGCGGCGCGGCGCACCGTCTTGCGCGGGTCGAAGGTGATCTCGATGGGCAGCAGCCCGAGCCCGGGGACACTGCCCTGGCGGCTCTCCACCGGGTCGTGGATCACCCGGGCGAGCATCTGGAACCCACCGCAGATGCCGAGCAGCGGCCGGCCGGCGGCGGCGTGCGCGCGGACGGCGTCGGCCAGGCCGGTCTCCCGCAGCCAGGCCAGGTCGGCGACGGTCGACTTGGAGCCGGGGAGCACCACCAGGTCGGCGGCGGCCAGCTCGGCCGGCTCGATCGTCAGCCGCACCCGGACGCCCGGCTCGGTGGCGAGCGCCTCGACGTCGGTGGCGTTGCTGATCCGGGGTAGCCGGACCACGGCGACGTCGAGCCAGTCGCTGCCCCGGGGCGCCGCCGGCCGGCCGAGCACCCGGCCGTACGCGAGCGAGTCCTCGGCGTCCAGCCAGAGGTCCAGCTCCCAGGGCAGCACCCCGTACGTGGGGCGGCCGGTCACCCGGCGCAGCATGTCCAGCCCCGGCTGGAGCAGCCCCAGGTCGCCCCGGAACTTGTTGATCACGAATCCGGCGACGAGCGCCTGGTCGGCCGGATCGAGCAGGGCGACCGTGCCGAACATCGAGGCGAATACGCCGCCCCGGTCGATGTCACCGACCACGATGGTGGGCAGCCCGGCCGCCCGGGCGAGCCCCATGTTCACGTAGTCGCCGGCCCGCAGGTTGATCTCGGCGGGACTGCCGGCGCCCTCGCAGATCACCACGTCGTACGCAGCCCGCAGCTCGGCCAGCGCCCGGTAGGCGGTCTCGGCGAGCCGGGGACGCAACTGCCGGTAGTTGCCGGCGGTGACGGTATCGACGGCCTCGCCGAGCAGCACCACCTGGCTGGCGTGGTCGCTGCCCGGCTTGAGCAGCACCGGGTTGAAGCGCAGGTCCGGCGCGAGCCCGCAGGCGGCCGCCTGCATCGCCTGGGCCCGGCCGATCTCGCCGCCCCGCCCGTCCGGGCCGACCACCACGGCCGAGTTGTTGGACATGTTCTGCGCCTTGAACGGCGCCACCCGGACGCCCTGGCGGCGCAGCCAGCGGCAGATGCCGGCGGTGAGCACGCTCTTGCCGGCATCGGACGTGGTGCCGGCGACCAGCAGCCCGCCGCTCACCGTCCACTCCCCCGGCGCACCGGACCGCCGCCCGCGGCCCGACCCGCCCGGTCGGCCGCCCTGGTCCCGCCGAACGCGACCCGACCCGGCCCGTCGGCCGCACCGGTCCCGCCGCCCGCGACCCGACCCGGCCCATCGGCCGCCCCGGTGCCGCCGAACGCGGCCTGGCCCCGGCCACCGGCCGTCGCGCCCAGCCCGCGCAGGGCGGACCGGGCGGTTGCGCCGACGAGCCGGCCCACGGTCAGCCGGTAACCGGCGGCGAGGCCCAGCGCGGCCAGGCCGACCGCCCCGGAGATCCGGGCGGCCCGCCTCAGGTGCCGCGCCTCGGGACGGGGCCCGTCACCGAGGAACGGGCGGGTCTCCGATCGTCCGAAGTAGACGTTTTGGCCGCCCAGCCGGACGCCGAGCGCTCCGGCCATGGCCGCCTCGCACTGCCCGGCGTTCGGGCTCGGGTGGTCGTTGCGGTCGCGTCGCCACACCCGCCACGCGGCCCCGCGGTCCCCGTGCGCGGCCGGCGCGACCGCGATGGTGAGCAGCCCGGTCAGCCGGGCCGGGACCAGGTTGAGCAGGTCGTCCAGTCGGGCGGCCGGGGTGCCGAAGCGGGCGTACCGGGGAGAGCGGTGGCCGACCATCGCGTCGAGCGTGTTCGCCGCGCGGTAGCCGAGCAGGCCGGGCAGCCCGGCGACCGCACCCCAGACCAGCGGCGCGACGACCGCGTCGGAGGTGTTCTCGGCGACCGACTCGACGGTGGCCCGGGCCAGCTCCGGCTCGTCCAGCGTCGACGGGTCCCGGCCGCAGAGGTGGTTGAGCCGGCCACGGGCGGCGGGCAGGTCGCCGTCGCGCAGCGCCCGCGACATCAGCGTCGACTCGTGCCGCAGGGTGCGACCGCCCAGGACCGTCCAGGTGCCGGCGGCCACCAGCACCGCGCGGGCCACCGGCCGGCGCCGGGTGGCGAGGGTGGCGGCGACGCCGAGCAGCACCGGCCCACCGACGGCGAGCGCGGTGAACGCCGCGCCGGCGGACCGGTCCGGCCGGTAGATCCGCTGCTCCAGCGCGCCGGCAGCCCGGCCGAAGCCGGCCACCGGATGCCATCGGCGGGGATCGCCGAGCAGCGAGTCCAGGGCATAGCCCGCCACCAGTCCCGCCGCGTTCGCCATGGCGGTCGCCTGCCGCACCCGCACCACCTCCGGCCGGCCAGCCTAGTCGTACGGCGGGGTGGCCACGCCGGCGTCACCACCCCGCTCCCCCGTGCACGACCCGACAGCTCAGGCGGGCACCGGCGTCCGCCGGCCGCGCCGGCCCCGGCCGGTCGGGGTGACCCCCTGGACGTCGCCCTCCGGGGCGGGCTCGCCCGGGCCGTCACCGGGTTCGGGGGCCCGTTCGTCGTCCGCCGCGTCGTCGTCGGCCCCGGCGTCGAACGGGTCGGCCAACTCGTCGAGGTCACCCGCCGGCCCGTCCTGGTCGGCGGGCAGGCCGTGCCCGGCGCGCGGGGCATCGAACTCCGGCAGCTCGAAATCGTCGTCGAACGGCCGGTCGTCCAGCGAGGTCGGCGCCTGCGCCACCGGCACCGGCTCGGTCGCCTCGCCGTGCACCCGGCGCTCCGCCTCGGCGTCCTCGACGGTGCTGGTCGTCATGCTGGGGCGGTTGCGCAGGAACCGGGCCCGCCCCCGGGACAGGTCGTGCCCGACCGCGACCGCCTCCAGCTCGTAGACGGTGCGGTGGTTGCCCGCGTCGTCGGTCCAGTCACGGGTGTAGAGGCGGCCGGCGACGACCACCGGATCGCCGACCGCCACCGAGGCGGCCACTCCCTCGGCCAGCTTCCGCCAGCAGTTCACCCGCACCCGCAGGCTGTTCCCGTCGACCCAACGGCCGGAGTCCCGGTCGAGGCGGCGGGCGGTGGAGGCGACCTTGAAGTTGGCCACCAGGGTGTTGCTCTGGGTGGTACGGCGCCACTCGGGCGCGGTCAGCACGTAGCCGACAACCGTTACATAAGTGTCGAACATCGCCCCTCCACGGAGACTCGGTTTGTCGGGCCGAGCCTCGACCGGCGGCGGCGCGGCCACCAGCCCGCGCCGCCCCGGCTGTGGACGACGGACCGGCCTGTGGACAACAACCTGATCAAGGCCCCGCCTGCTAGGGACCCCGGCGCGCGTGCCGGTCAGCGACCGGGGCTACCGCCGGGTAGCTTGGCGGCGTACCGTCGCGGTCGTGGAACCCGACGTGCTGGGACCGCCGTACGAGCGGCGGACGATCGACCTGGGCGCCGACGACGAGGGACCGGTCGTCGCGACGCTGGTCCGTCGACGGGCCGCGCGCCCCGCAGGCCGGGCCGTGCTCTACGTCCACGGCTTCGTCGACTACTTCTTCCAGACCCACGTGGCCGACCACTTCGCCGAGCGGGGCTGGGACTTCTACGCGCTCGACCTGCGCAAGTACGGCCGCAGCCTGCTGCCGCACCAGACCCCGAACTTCTGCCACGACCTGAGCGACTACTTCCCGGAGCTGGACGCCGCCGCCGAGATCATCCGCACCGACGAGGGGCACGACACCCTGCTCGCCATGGGCCACTCCACCGGCGGCCTGATCATCTCGCTCTGGGCGCACGCCCGCCGGGCGGCCGGCCTGGTCGACGGGCTCTTCCTCAACAGCCCGTTCTTCGACATCAACGCACCCTGGCTGGTCCGTCGCCCCCTCGCGGCCGCCGTGTCCCGGCTGGGCCGCCGGGCGCCGCACCGCATCCTCCCGTTCGGGCTCGGCACCGTGTACGGCGAGAGCCTGCACGCCGACCACCGCGGCGAGTGGCGGTACGACCTGGCCTGGAAGCCGCTCGCCGGGTTCCCGGTGCGGGCCGGCTGGATCAACGCCATCCGCGCCGGCCAACGGCAGCTCCGGGCCGGCCTGGACATCTCCGTGCCCGTGCTGCTGGCCTGTTCGACGCGCAGCTACCGGGGCATGAAGTGGCACGAGTCGGCGACCCTCGCCGACGCGGTGCTCGACGTGGAGCACATGGTCCGCTGGGCGCCCCGGCTCGGTCGGCACGTCACCCTGGCCCGCTTCGACGGCGGGCTGCACGACCTGACCCTGTCCGGCCCCGCCGTACGCGAGAAGGTCCTCGCCGAAGCCGGGCGGTGGGCGGAGGCGTTCCTCGACGCCGGGCCGACCGAGCCGGCGCCGGACGGCCCGCCGGCGGCGCGGCGGCCGGTCGAGGACCGGGCCGGCGCGGCCGCCGACGGCTGAGCCGACGGTCAGCGGTAGCCGGCGGTGGCCGCGGCGAGCGCCGACCGGATGCGGTCGAACGTCGCGACCGGGTGGCCACCGTCGACGGAGGGCAGCACCAGGCCGAGGCAGTGCAGTGCCAGCTCCCCGCCCGGGTCCGCCGCGACGCCGAACACCGGCGCGCCGACGTACCCCGTCGGCAGCTCGGTGATGACGCGCAGCTCGTCACCGACCCGGGCGACCCGCTCGACCACCGCCTCCAGCGGCCGCGACCCGTCCTCGGCCACGCCGAGCGCCAGTACGAACGCCGAGCCGGGCTCCGCGCCCACCCGGGCCACCGCGTCGGCCCCCGCGGCCACCGCGTCGCTCACCTGCTGGGTACGCCAGCGCCAGCCCCGGTCCTCGGCGTGCCCGTGCAGCCCGCCCGTGGGCATGGCGGCCAGCCCGACCTCCGGGAGGTGCAGCCACTGACCGGCGAAGTCGGGCAGCAGGATGGCGTCCGACGCCACGCCCGCCGGCTCGGTGACGCTCGGTCGCAGACCGATCTCCCCGTACGGCGCCCGCACGGACGCGTCCGTGGTCAGCAACCACTCGTGCACCACGTCCCCGTCGTCGGTCGAGCCGACCAGCTCGGTGTAGAAGAAGGCGGTGCCGAAGCCGCCGGCGGCCGCGCCCGGCCGGTCGAACTGGCTGACAGGCAGAATGGCGCGGCCGAGGAGCTGGCACAGCTCGGAGACGACCTCGTTCTCGGTTTCCTGATCGAGCAGCACGACGCAGAGGGTACAAACCGGGCCGAACGCTCGACGGGCGGGGCCAAACCCCGGTGCCGGCGTGGGACACCTCGTGCGACCCTGATCATCGACGTGGCCCGCGCCCACCCGTTCCCCCGAGCGACCGGGCAGCGGCGGTACCCTCTTGGCGCGACACGTCGACGCGCGCCCGTAGCTCAGCGGATAGAGCAGGGGACTTCTAATCCCAAGGCCGCAGGTTCGAATCCTGCCGGGCGCACCACCGTCACCCCAGGTCAACGGCTCGTCGCTCCCGGCCCCTCGGCCCCCGTACAGCCATTTGTACAGCCAGGTCAGCCGAAGAGCTGCTTCGCAGCCTCGTCCACGGCGGCCCGCTCGATCTCGGGCAGGACATGGGCGTAGGTGTTCACGGGCAAGCGGTGGTTGACCGGACGTCTCACAAGCTGTGACGTCCGGGTCGTCAACGATGGGGACGGCGCGGAACGCGCGTGAGGCAGGATGTGCGTCAACTCCCGGCCGCCGGATCAACGATCGCGGGAGGAGCCTGGCTGGGTAGCCTGGCAGATCATGGCGGACTGGGAGATTCGACCGGCGTCGGCAGCGGACGTCGAGGCGGTGGCCGAGTTGCGGGCCGTGGTGCTGCGGGCGGATCTGGAGCGGCTCGGGCGATATGACGAGCAGCGGGTCCGGCAGCGGCTGCGGGACGGGTTCCGGCCGGCACACACGTGGGTGATCGAGGTCGGCGGCGCGTTCGCCGGCTGCGTGTCGCTGCGGCCGGCCGAGGACGCCCACTGGCTGGAGCACTTCTACCTGGCCCCGCACCTGCAGGGCAGCGGCATCGGTACGGCCGTACTGCGCGGACTGCTGGAGCAGTGCGACCGCGACGGCATGCTGGTCCGGCTGAACGTGCTGCAGGGCAGCCCGGCCCGGCGGCTGTACGAGCGGCACGGATTCACCGTCGAGACCGAGGATCCGGTGGACGTGTTCATGGTTCGCGAGCCGGCCCTGGCCGTGTGACAAACGATCATTAGGCGGGGCTCCGCTTCCAGGCGCGAGCCCGGCGAGGCCAGGTGCCTAGCTCGGCCAGCCGATCGCGTCGAGGAAGTCTTCCACGGCGACCACGACTCGGCTGAGTACCGCGATCGACTCGGTGAGCGGGCCGGGTACGTACATACCGTGATCCGCGCCGTCCACCTCCAGCACATGGGGTGAGAGTCGGCGGGCGAGGTCGCCGTCCCATACCGTGTCGGCCGTGCCCCCGACGAGGAGGAACGGCGCGGTCGCACGGCCCAACGCGTCAGCCACCCACGGCAGGGTGAGCAGGGGCGTGAGCCACACGGCGGGCAGGGCTCTTTCGGCGGCGATCGCTGCCGCGTTCGTGCCGAGGGACTTGCCGATCAGCAGTGGGCGACCGCCAGCAGCGTCGATCAGCGGAGCGATCTCGCCGCTGACCCAGCCCTCGATTTCTGGCTGATCAAGCTTCGGAAACTCCTGCAACCATGAGTGTCGGTGCACGGTTGCGCCCCGCTGCTCCGCCACATCGCCGGCATACATGAGCAGGGGCGCTCCGGGCCCGAACCTGGCGCCGGGAATCACCGCAGCATCAGCCATGCGGACGACCCTACCTAGACCACCCTCGGTCTCCGAGATCGGCGAGATCTACAACATCGCTCGGTCAACCGCGTACCGCGCCGTCAAGGAGCTACACGAGCGAAACCTCGTGTACGGACAGCAGGGGCAAGGCGTCTTTGTCGCGGAGTCGGAGCCCCGCCGGTCCAGATGTTCCCGTTACAGTCACCCGTCATGGTCGACACCGACGATGCCACGCCCGGCTGGGACGCGATCGACGCCGCCTTCGCCCCGCTCTACCCCGGGATCGAGCCGAAGCACTACGGCACGCTGCTGAAGTGGCGCCTGGGCGGGCCCGATCCGCTGGACGGAATCAGCGCGTACCCGCGCGCGGACCACTGGCACCTGGTCAGCTACGGCATGTCCGAGCTGCACGCGAAGGAGTCCGATGATCCCGACGAGTCGGGCTGGGGCTTCGAGTTCACCTTCCGGGTCGCCCGCGCGGCGGCCGAGAGCGACCCGCCGGTCTGGGCGCTGAACTTCCTCCAGAACCTCGCCCGGTACGTGTTCACCTCCGGCAACCCGTTCGGCCCAGGGCACCACCTCGACCTGAACGGCCCGATCTCCGAGGCGTCGCCGGACACCCGGATCCGGGCGGCGGTGTTCGCCGAGGACCCGGAGCTCGGTGCCATCGACACCCCGCACGGGCGCCTGCGGTTCCTCCAGGTGGTCGGGCTGACCCTCGACGAGTACGCGGCAATTGAGCGCTGGAACGCCGAGGGACTGCTGGCGGCGCTGGCGCCGAGGCTGCCGCTGCTGGTCACCGACCTGGACCGCGGCAGCCTGACCGACGACCCCGGCGTCGCCGCCATGGTCGAGGAGGGCGCTCGCCGGGACGGCTCCGCCACCGGCTCCCTGTTCGTGCAGGAGGCCGGCTGGCGTACGGAGCGGAGTGGCTGGGCACGGACGAAGCGGACCACCACGCTGACGTTCGGAGCCAGCGCGGCGGCCCGGATCGGCCGGATCCTGCGGGCGCGGCTGCCGTTCGGCCGTGGCCTGCTGGTCGAGGCGCGCGACGGTGGCATCGGGTTCCGCCCCGGCGCCCAGGTCGCCGTCCGCGAGGTGGGCGGCGGCATGCTGGAGATCCAGGTCCCAGCGGCCGTGCTCGACGAGTTGACCGAGGTGCTGCGCCCGGTGGCGGGGAGCCACCAGCTGGCGAGCGCGCCAGAGTTGGCCGTCGAGGTGGTCCGGTCCCAGATCCGCGACCAGGAGGGCACCGTCGTCGCCGAGATCGGCTGAGCCAGGCACCGGGCCGGCCGATCTCAAGACTTCCCGGGCGGAGAGGTACCGACGTCGGAGGGGGCTGGGTTGTCGCCCCCGGCCACTAGTCTCCGGCCATGGTGACCGAGACCGATCTCCGGCTGGGCGACGGCCGCACGTTGCACGTCTACGACACCGGCGGGGCGGACCGGCTCGCCGTCTTCTGGCACCACGGCACGCCGAACATCGGTGCTCCGCCCGCGCCCCTCTTCGCGGCCGCCGACCGGCTCGGTCTCCGCTGGGTCTCCCACGACCGTCCCGGCTACGGCGGCTCGACGCGGGTTCCGGGCCGGGATGTCGCCTCGGCCGCCGCCGACGTCGCCGCGGTGGCCGACGCGCTGGGCATCGCGCGGTTCGCGGTGATGGGCCACTCCGGCGGCGGCCCGCACGCCCTGGCCTGCGGCGCGCTCCTGCCCGACCGGGTGGTCGCGGTGGTGAGCGGCGCCGGCCTGGCACCGTACGGCGCGGCGGGGCTGGACTGGTTCGCCGGCATGGTGCCGTCGGGGGTGGCGTCGCTGCGCTCCGCCGCCGCGGGCCGGGCGGCGAAGGAGGCGTACGAGACCTCGGGCGCCGCGTACGACCCGGAGTTCACCCCGGCGGACCTGGCCGCGCTGCACGGCGTCTGGTCCTGGTTCGGCAGTGTGGTCGGCCCGGCGACACAGGCCGGGCCGGGCGGGCTGATCGACGACGAGCTGGCGTACGTCGCGCCGTGGGGCTTCCGCCCGGGCCAGGTGGCGCCGCCGGTCCTGCTGCTGCACGGTGGCCGGGACGGGATCGTGCCGGCGGCCCACGGCGAGTGGCTGGCGGGGCACTGCCCCCGTGCGGAGTTGCGCCGCTACCCGGAGGACGGCCACATCTCGGTGCTCCGGCACGCCGAGTCGGCCCTGGACTGGCTGCGCGAACGCGCCAACGCCGACCCGGTTGGCGCGTGACGTCGACGCCGGCTTGGTTGGCGCGTGACGTCGACGCCAGTCCGGTTGGCGCGTGACATCGACGCCGGTCCGGAAGGCCGGCGGCGGGAGGGGCCGGGATTGGTTGAGGCGGCGGCCTCGGGACGGGCCGCCGCCTCGCCGCGCCGGCTCCGGCGCGGATCGCGACCGGTAGGCGACCCAGGGGGGACGGGTCGGCCGAGTGGGCCGCGGTGTCGACGCCGGACGAACGGAGGGGGGGTGTGGCCCGCCCGGCGCCGCCGATCAGGTGAGTCTCGTTGCGATCATTCCGTGCCCTCAGCGCCGACTGCCGGCCGGATGTCACATCGTCACCGACGGGCACAAGCATGAAGCGGTCGGTGAAGGCGGCGGCCGAAGGCGCTCCCGGTCAACTGATCGGCGTCGCCGGGGTGACGGCCGGCAGCGGGGTCAGCCCGAACGCGGCGAACACCGCCGGATCCTGGAAGACCACGTTCCGACTGATCCGCCCACCGCTGACGGTGAGCACCTGGACGGTGTGGGGGACGTACGCGTCCCCGTCGCGCACGTACGCGACCAGCGCCGGCTGCCCGTTCGCGGCGGTGGGAAGCATCCGCCAGTCGGTGCCGCGGAGCGCGAGGATCCGAGCGATGAACCGGGCGTAGCGCTCCCGGCCGACGTACCAGTTGAGCACCGGCGGCATCTCCAGCACGGCGTCGTCGGCGAGCAGCCGGGCCAACGCGGCGACGTCGGCCCGCTCGAACGCGGTCACGTACCGGTCGACCAGCGCGCGCTGCTCGGGGTCGGCCGGCTCGACGATCTGCTCCTCGCGTACGGCCACCGCACCGAGCCGGGCGCGGGCCCGTTGCAACCCGCTGTTGACCGCGGCGGGCGTGGTGTCCAACGCCTCGGCGACCTCGGCGGCCGACCAGTCGAGCACCTCGCGCAGGATCAGGATGGCGCGCTGCCGGGGCGGCAGCAGTTGCAGCGCGGCGACCAGCGCGAGCCGCAGGCTGCCCCGGGCGGCGACCACGGTGGCCGGGTCCAGGAGCGCGTCGGGCAGTGGCTGCAACCAGGGCACCTCCCCCACCACCATGGGTGCCTCCGGGTCCGGGTTCGGCGCGACGAAGTCCGACGGCAGCGGCCGGCGGGCCCGGTGCCGGAGCGCGGTCAGGCAGACGTTGGTGGCGATCCGGTGCAGCCAGGTACGCAGCGAGGCGCGCTCCGCGTCGTACCGGTCGAAGGCCCGCCAGGCGCGCAGCAGCGTCTCCTGCACCAGGTCCTCCGCCTCGTGCACCGAGCCGAGCATCCGGTAGCAGTGCGCCAGCAGTTCCTGCCGGTACGGACCGGTTCGCCGGTCGAAGTCCTCGCTGGTCACCGTCATCGCTGCGCCCCTCCCGCCGGCCCTCCCATACCTACCGGCCCGGCGGGCGGAATTCATCCCCGCCGGGCCGATGAATTGCGGCGGGCGACCGAGTAGGTACCGGCCGAGTGACAACCACGAGGAGAGGACGACCATGACCGACACGATCGACACCCGGGCCGAGGCGGTACGCGACGTGCTGCGCGCCCTGGTGGCCGCCTGGGCAGCCAATGACGCCGACGCCTTCGCCGACCGGTACGCGGCGGACGCCACGGTGGTGCTCCCCGGCGGCGTGTTCCACCAGGGCCGGGAGGAGGTACGCCGCTACATGGCGGGGGCGTTCGCCGGCCCGCTGAAGGGCTCGACCTCGGTCGACGAGCCGGAGAGCGTGCGGATCGTCGGCGACGACAGCGCAGTGGTGGTGAGCCGCAGCGGCTTCCTGCTCCCCGGCGAGGAGACGTTGCCGGCGGAGCGGTGCCGCCGGGCCACCTGGGTGCTGTCCAGGGGCGCTGACGGCTGGCGGGTCGAGGCGTACCACAACTGCCCGGCCTGACGACCGGCCCGGCCGACCCGTGCGGGGCGGCCGGGCACCCGTCACTCGCAGACCCGCCAGGCGCCGTCCTCCTTCACCAGGGTGTACGCCTGGGTCACGGTGGTGCCGCTCTGCGGGGTGAAGCGGACGTTCGCCGATGCCCGCACCCGCCCGTTGTTGTTCATGACGTTCAGGCCCACGATCTCGTAGCCGGTCAGCGCGGGTTGGGCGGACTGTTGGCGGACGAAGTCCTCCTGGCTGACCCGGTTGCGCACCGGACCGCAGAGCTGCCCGTAGGCGGTCGGGTAGTCGCGGGCAACCAGCGCGCCGGCGAAGGTGTCCACGGTGCTCCGGGCCGGACCGGTGGCCTCCTGCACCGCGTTGTAGAGGAAGAAGCCGCCGACGACGCCGCCCAGGCAGCAGAGCGCGAGCACCACACCGACGACGATGAGCACGGTACGGGTCGTATTCGGCTTCCGAGGCGGGGGCAGCATGGCTGGCTGGTACGTCATGCCCGGAGGGTAGGAGGCCCGGTCCACCGTCGCGGTCCTGACGGAAAAAGGGGATGATCCGCCCGATGGCTTCGTCCACCATCGACGGATGCCACACCATCGACCGGCCGAACCGGACATCCAGCGCTACTACACCGAGGTCTTCGCCGAGGCGGAGCGGCTGGACCGTACGCCGCAGGGACGCCTGGAGGCGACGCGGACGCGGGACCTACTCACCCGGCTGCTGCCTCCGCCGCCGGCCACCGTGCTCGACGTGGGCGGCGGTCCCGGCGCGTACGCGGGCTGGCTCGCGGCGGCCGGTCACCGGGTGCACCTGGTCGACCTGGTGCCAGCGCACGTGGCCGCCGCGGGCACGGCCTACCCGGAGATCACGGCGAGCGTGGGCGATGCCCGCGACCTGCCGTTGCCCGACGACTCGGTCGACGTGACGCTGCTGCTCGGCCCGCTCTACCACCTGACCGCGCGGGTCGACCGGGTGGCCGCGCTGCGCGAGGCGGCCCGGCTCACCCGGCCCGGCGGGCCGATCGTCGCGGCGGTGATCAGTCGCAACGCGGCCCTGATCGACTTGACCGCGCAGGGACGGGTGGACGAGCGCACCCGCGCGCTCCTGCTCGGCGAGTACGCCACCGGCGTGAACGACCCGGAGACCGGCTTCACCACCGCCTACTTCCACCGCCCCGAACAGGTGGTGGACGAGTTCACCGCGGCCGGGCTGCCGGCGCCCCGGCTCTACGGGGTGGAGGGTCCACTCTGGCCGCTGCTAAACGCCCTGGACACCGGACGGGAGGACCGGCTCTTCCAGGACGCGGTGGCCTGTGCGGAGGCGTTCGAGCAGGATCCGGCGATACTCGGCGCCAGCGCGCACCTGCTGGCGGTCGCGCCCGCCTGACCAGGCGGGCGCGGTTCTCCGGTCGCCAGATCGGCGAGGTGGCGGGGAAATGCCACCCGGCACACCGCCATTTCGCCGATCCGGCGGACGGCACCGCGCCGGGCACGCGCATGGCGGCGCGACCAAGCGACGCGCCGCGTACCGAGGGTGACCAGTTGCCGTTTGACATGTTATTCTCCGGCGTCGATCTAGGCCGCGCGGACCCGATCGGGTCGCTGCCGGAAGGACACCTCCCCCCATGCCGGTCGTTGCCGCCACGACCTCGCCGCCGAGCCCGCTCGACCGGCCGGGCGCCGCCGCGTTCGCCCTCGTCTTCACCACCACACCAGCCCTGCTCCGGCTGACCTGCGGCCTCTTCGCCGCAGTGGTGGCCCTGGCGGTCCGCACTCCGCCGGTCCGGGTGGCGCTGCTGGTGCCGGCGGTCGCCGTGCTCACCGCCTGGTCCGTCTGGTACGCCGTCCGCGCGCTCCGGCACGGGATCACGGTCGGACTGGTGGCCGGTGACGTCGCGCTCACCACGGCGGCCGGGCTGGCGATCCCGTGGCTGGTCGCGCCGGAGGTGCTGCCCGGCCAGGTGAGCTGGATCGCGGTGCTCGCCAGCACCACCGTGATCAACGCGCAGGCCACCGCCCCGGCCCGCTGGTCGATCCCGGCCGGCCTGCTGGTCACCGCCGGCTACGCGGCCGGTGCGACCGCCGCGGGCAACCCGGTCGAGGCGCGGGCGCACGCGACGACACTGCTGGTGCAGACCGGCATCACCGCGGGGATGACCGCGCTGATGCGGCGTCGGATCGGGCGCGCCGACGCCGCCTTCGCCGACTACCAGCGGCTGAGCCGGGAGGCGGTGGTGGCGCGTACCGCGCGGGAGGCCGAGCGGCGGCAGAACCGCGACCTGCACGACACCGTCCTCGCCACGCTGACCATGGTGGGGCTCGGCGCGGTTCCCGGTCCGTCGGCCGCGCTGCGCGAGCGGTGCGCGGCGGACCTGCGTACCCTTGCCGCCCTGGCGGACGCCCGGTCGGCGCCGCCGGCCGGCGCGGTGGCGCTGGACGACCGCCTGCGGGCGGTCGTCGCCCGGCTGCCCGAACTGCCGGTGTCCGCGGCGCTGGCACCGTGCCCGGTGCCGCCGGAGATCGCCGAGGCCCTCGCCGACAGCGCCGCCGCCGCGCTGGCCAACGTGGTCCGGCACGCGCCGGGCGCGTCCGCCACGCTGCGGCTGGCCCGGGACGCCGACACCGTCGTGGTCGAGGTGACCGACGACGGGCCGGGCTTCGACCCGGCCACGGTCCCGGCCCACCGGTACGGGCTGCGCGAGTCGATCCACGGTCGCATGGCGACGGTCGGCGGGCGCGCCGAGGTGACCTCCGGCCCTGGCGTCGGCACTCGGATCCGGCTGGAGTGGACCGGTGACCACTGACCTCGGCCCGCGCGCTCCGGCCGGGCCGACCGACCGCCTCGCGCCGATCCCGGCCCCGGGCGGTCCGGCCGCTCCGGACGCGGTGGGGGCGGCGACGGCGGTGGCGAGCGCCTCCGACCGGGCCGCCCGGATCGCCGCGCTCACCATCGCGCTCGCCTGGCACCTGGCGATCGACCTGCCGGCGCTGCCCGGCGCCGGGTCCTCGCCCGCCGCCTCGGCCGTGGTCGCCGCGGCCTGGCTGGTGACCGCGGCGGTCGGCGTGGTGGCCGGCGTACGCCTGCTGCGCGGTGGCCTGCCGCCGGCCCGGCGGCTGGTGGCGGTGCTGCTGGTGGTCGACGCGGCGGTCTTCGCGGCGGTCGGGGGCGGGCACCTGTTCGCCGGGGCGAACTGGGCGTGGGGTGGCCTGGTCTGGTTCTTCCTGCTGGTGCTCTGGCGACGGCCGGTCGGGTGGCTGCTGGCGGTGCTCGGCGCGCACGCGAGCATCGCGCTCGCCGCGGTGCTCGCCTCCGGTGCGACCGCGCCGGCTGACCTCGCCCGCTACGCGATGTACGTCTACGGCGTGTCGTCGCTGCCCGTCGCGGTCTTCGTCGGCGGCGCCGCGATCGCCGCACTGGCCCGGGACCGGGCCGGCACGGCCGCGGCGATGCTGGCGGTCGAGGCGGAACGGGTGGCGGCGGAACGGGCCCAGGCGGAGCGGCGAGCGCGGCTGTCCCTGGTCAGCGGCACCGCCGAGGAGGTGCTGGCCGCCCTCGCCGCCGGCGACGCCGACCCGGCCGACCCGGAGGTACGCCGCCGCTGCGTGCTGGCCGCGGCCCGGCTGCGCCGGCTGATCGCCGAGTCGGACGACGTGCCCGACCCGCTGCTGCACGAGCTGCGCGCCGCCGCCGACCTGGCGGAACGGAACGGCCTGCCGATCGAGCTGGTCGCCGTCGGCGTCCCGCCGGAGCTGCCCGTCGAGATACGCCGGCGGCTGGCCGACCCGCTCACCGCGGCGCTGACCGATGCCCGGGACCGGGCCCGGCTGACCGTGGTGGCCGGCCCGGACGAGGTGGTGGTCAGCCTGGTCACCCCCGACCATGACGGGCCGGACGGGAGCGGCCCACCAGGCTCGGCCGGAGATGCGGACGGGGACGGGCGGGTGGAACATGTGCACGAGCGGGACGGGGAGATCAGATGGACGCAGACCCGGTGGCGGCGGACGTGACCGACGAGCGGCCCATCGGTGTGGCCATCGTGGACGACCACCCCGTGGTGATCGACGGGGTACGCGCCTGGCTGGCCAGCGAGCCGCGGCTGCGCGTCCTGGCCACCGGGGACGACCCGGACGTGGTGCTGCGGGCCGCCCCGGAGGCCGAGGTGGTGCTGCTCGACCTGCGGCTGCACGGGCGGATGATGTTCGACAAGCTCGCCGAGCTGAGCGCCGCCGGCCGGCGGGTGGTGGTCTACTCCGAACACAGCGACCCGGACACCATGCTCGCCGCGCTGGACGCGGGGGCGGTGGCGTTCCTCGCGAAGCACGAGGGGCGTGAGCACTGCGTGGCGACCGTGCTGGCCGCGGCGAGCGACCGCCCGTACGTGCCGCCGGCACTGGCCGGGGCGATGGTGGGCGACCCCCGGCCGGACCGGCCGACCCTGTCGGACAAGGAGCGCGAGGCCCTGCTGCTGTGGTTCCAGTCGATGTCGAAGGCGTCGGTCGCCCGCCGGATGCGGATCAGCGAGCACACCGTGAAGCAGTACGTGGACCGGGCGCGGATCAAGTACACCCGGGCCGGCCGGCCGGCGGCCACCAAGGCGGCGCTGCTCGCCCGGGCGATCGAGGACGGGCTCGTCCGGCCGGAGGAGATCGGCATCTACCGGTCACAGGCAGCCACCGACCGGCCGACCCCCTAACGGGTGTCATGACAGCCACCGCCGCGTCGGCCAGGCTCGACGTACCGCCCAACGTCCCCGGGAGGTCGTGACCGTGCAGGAGGACGCCGCACCCTTCTTCATCGGACCGCACCGCTTCGACGCGGATGCGGATGCCACCCGTCCCGCCCTCGACCGGCGGTACGCGCTGGTCCCTGAAACGGGCGAGCAACTGCTCGGGCAGCACCGGCTGCGGATCGCCGGGCACCTGCTCGGTCCCACCGAGAATGTGCCCGCCTGGCGCCTGCCCGAGCCGGCGACGGTCACCGTGACGGACCGGCGGCTGGCGTACGTCTGCACCGGCTCCGAGCTGGCCCTGGTCTCCGGGCGGGACGGCCGGACGGACCCCCGGCACCGACGTCCGCTCCGGCTGTCCCGTCTGGTCAGTGGTCAGATCCGCTGGCAGTGGCCGTCCCGGCTGGAGCTGGTCGACGGCCCGGACGACGAGGTCGAGCTGCTGGTGGTCTGTGACGCGCTGCGCACCATCCGGCAGCCGGCGCTCGCCCTGGCCGGGCCGGACGCCCTGCTCGTCGCGCTGGCCCGCCAGGTACGCCGCGCGGTGGCCGCGTTCCGCCTGGTGCACCCCGAGCTGGTGGACCTCTCCCCGCCGGAACGGGACACCCTGCTGACCCGGGTGGGCGGTGCGCCCGGCCCGGCCCGGGGCTCGCTGACCCTGCCCGGTTCGCTGCCGGTGGAGTTCCTCTCCCGGGAGGACTACTACCGCCCGGCGGCGACCGAGGCGGCGGGCTGGCCCCGGCCGGCGTCCCACGGCCGCCCCGGCTCCGCCTGCTGACCGCTGCTCAGCCGGCCAGGCTCAGCGCGGGTCGGTCGGGGCGGACCCGGGCGCGCAGCCGGCGCAGCATCCGGGCGTCGGTGAAGCCGACCGCGCGGGCGGCGGCCTCCACGGTGGTCCCGTGCCCGATCAGGTGCTCGGCCCGTTCCACCCGCAGCAGCTGCTGGTAGGCGAGCGGGGTCAGCCCGGTGGCCTGCCGGAACAGCCGGCTCAGCGTGCGCTCGGCGACCCCGCAGGCGGCGGCCAGCTCGGCCAGCGGCAACGGTTCGGCGTAGTGCGCGTCGATCAGGTCCTGCGCCCGGTGCACGGCGTCGGACAGGTGCGAGCGGTGTCGCATCATCGCGCTGGCCTGCTGCTCGTGGCCGTTCCGGCGGGCGTACACGACGAGGGCGCGGGCGATCCGGGCGGCCGCCGCCGGGCCGTGCCGGGTGGCGACCAGGTGCAGCGCGACGTCGATGCCGCTGGCGATGCCGGCCGAGGTGACCACCCGGTCGTCGACCACGTAGAGCACGTCCCGGACCACCCGGGCCGCCGGGTGCCGCCGGGCCAGCTCGTCCTGCACCTCGTGGTGGGTGGTGCAGCGCCGCCCGTCGAGCAGGCCGGCCCGGCCGAGGGCGAAGGCGCCGGCGCACACGCTGGCCACCGTGCCGCCGGCCGCGTGGTGGTCGGCCAGCCGCCGCAGCTCGTCCGGGCCGACCGGCCCCGCCGGTCCGTGCGCCGACGGCCGCCACCCGGGTACGACCACCAGGTCGTCGCGGTCCAGCGCGGGCCATTCCCGCTCGGCCCGCAGGGTCACCCCCTGCACGGTCGGCACCTCTTCGGTGGCGGCGACGTAGTGCAGGCGGTAGCCGTACCCCTGGTCGGCGGCGGTGGAGAAGACCTGGGCCGGGCCGGCGAGGTCCAGCAGGTGCAGCTGCGGCACCAGCAGGAAGACGACGGCAACAGGGCGCGGCGCGGCGCCGGACGCGCCGAGCTGGAGTCGTCGCACGACCTGGCCCACGAGGTCAGGCTCCGGCCGGCACCGCGCCGACGACGGCTCCAGGTCGCGGCGCGGCGCCAGACGCGCCGAGCTGGAGCCCCTGCACGACCTCGGCGACGGTACGCACGGTGGCGAACCGGCCCGCCAGGGCGTACTCGGTGCGGGCGACGATCTGCTCGGTGGACAGGGTGCGGGGGTCGGCGAGGATCTGCTCCAGGGTGGCGTCCGCCGGCAGGTCCCGGTGCGGGGTGGGGAAGGTGACCGTCGCGTCGGTCACGAAGGTCATCTCGTAGCCGAGGTCGCAGCCGACGCGGGTGGTGGTCTCCACGCACTGCTCGGTGCGGATGCCGCAGACCGTGAGGTCGCGGATGCCGGCCAGGGTGAGGAGCTGCTGGAGGTTGGTGGTGGTGAAGGCGTTGTGCGACGTCTTGACCAGGGTCGGCTCGCCGGCGACCGCGGCCAGGCCCTCGATCAGCCGGACGTGCCCGTTGGCCGGGTCGAAGAGGCCGCCGCTGCCCGGCTCGGCGTGCAGGACCCAGACCACCAGGTCGCCCCGGCGGCGGGCGGCGTCGACCAGCCGGTTGACCTGGTCGACGATGTCCGGCTGCGAGGCGTACGCCCAGATCGGGCGCTGCCGGAAGGACTCCTGGACGTCGATGACGACGAGTGCTGCTCTGCTCATGGCTTTGATCCTGGCCGGGCGGGTGCCCGGGCGGCAGGCACCATCATGCCCGGATGCGGAACGATCCGGCCACCGGACGTACCGCGGCTCGCCGGAGCCGGGCCGGCGCCGCTCGGTCCGCGCGGGCCGGCCCGGTCGGCGATCCATCCACGTCATCAGGTTCGTAGTCACCCGAGGAACATGTCCCGGCCGAGCCCGCGGCGACCAGCGAGCGGCCGGCGCGGGCGCCGGCCTCCCGCCGAGTCAGGAGGTTGCGGTGCGACGGCCAGGTCGGTCCAGCTCGGCGGCCCGCTCTGGGCTGGGGGCGGTGCCGCCGAGGTGGGCGGGCTGCCACCAGGCGTCGTCCGGGCCGGCCGGCTGCTCCGGGTACTCCCGCTGGGCCCGGTCGACCAGCGCGCTGAGCCGGTTCCTCAGCTCGGCGGTCATCGTGGTGGCGTCCGGGTATCCGGCCGGGTCCATCGGCTCCCCCACCAGGATGGTGATCGGGGTGTGCCGGCGGGTGAGGGTGCGCGGGCGGCCCTTGGTCCACAGCCGCTGAGTGCCCCAGAGGGCGACCGGCAGCAGCGGCACGCCGGCCTGCTGGGCCATCCGGGCCGCCCCGCTCTTGAGCTCCTTGACCGTGAAGGAGCGGCTGATGGTCGCCTCCGGGAAGACGCCGACCACCTCGCCGCGCCGCAGCGCGGACACGGCGGTCTGGTACGACCCGGCGCCGGCCGCCCGGTTCACCGGGATGTGCTTCATGCCCCGCATTAGCGGACCGGAGACCTTGTGCGTGAAGACCGACTCCTTGGCCATGAACCGGACCAGGCGGCGGGACTCGTACGCGCCGTACCCGCAGAAGATGAAGTCCAGGTAGCTGACGTGGTTGCTGGCCAGCACGGCGCCGCCGGTGCGCGGCACATGGTGGCTGCCGGTCACCTGCAGGCGCAGGTCGAGGACCCGGAACATCGTTCTGGCGGCGGCGATCACGGGCGGGTACACGAGTTCCGGCATCCGCCAACTTTACCGTGAGTAGGTTACCCAACCGTAGGGACGCCTCATGCCGCTCCCGCTCTGCCCTGGGCAGAGCCGGGTCGCCGGCCGGCCTCGGCAGGGGCCACCATGGCGGGATGACCGAACGCGGGGTGCTGCTCTGGATCCACGGTGGCGGCTGGCGCGCCCGCTACCACGAGGACGGCGCCGCGCTGGCGCCGCTCGGGCTCCGGGTGGTCGCGGCGACCTACCGGTTCGTGTCCGAGGCGCACTGGCCGGCCCAGCTCGACGACGTACGCGCCGCCGCCCGGGCCGCCCGGGCCGCGGCGGACGGGCTACCGTTGCTGGTCGGGGGCGACTCGGCCGGCGGGATGCTGGCCCTGCACCTCGCCCTGCGCGGGGTGGACCGGCCGGGCGACGTGACGGCCGGGCTCGCGTACTGGGCGCCGGTCGACCCGCTGGACCCGCAGTGGCGGCGGTTGCGCCGGCACGACGACCCGTGGGCGGACCTGCTCGGGCATCCGCCCGCCGCGGGCGGCACGGGCACCGTCGACGCCACGGTCGCGTCCCATCTCGGGTCCGGCGTACCGGTGCTGCTGGTGCAGGGGCGCGAGGACGCGTCGGTGCCGGCCGCGCAGTCGGTGGCGCTGACCGGGCAACTGCTCGCCGCCGGTCACCCGGTGCACACCTGGGTCACCCACGGCGGGCACGCCCTCGACCTGGCCCGTCCGGACATCCGCGCGGTGACCGCCGCGTTCCTGGACACCGTCCTGCCGCCCGCCCGACCCGACTAGCGTCAGGGCATGCCCGACCTAGCCGCGATCGTCATCCACTGCCGCGACCCCTATCTGCTCGCCCCGTTCTGGAGCGCGGTCACCGGGCTGCCCGTGGTCGAGGAGGACCGGGTGCGGCTCGCCGAGCGGTCGCTCGCGCCGACCGAGGCGGTGCTGCTGCGCGACCCGTCCGGGCGCCGGCCGGACATCTGGATCAGCCCCGCCGACGACCTGCCGGCCCGCGGCCGGATCCACCTCGACCTGGTCGGTGACGCGGAGGAGCGGGCCGCGGTGCTGGACGCGGGGGCGACGGTGGTCCGCGAGCTGCCCCGGTGGACCGTGCTGGCCGACCCGGAGGGGAACGAGTTCTGCCTGCTGCCCCGCACCGAGGCGCACCCCGACCCGCTGGTGCCCGGCCACTGAGCACGCGGCGGCGCCGCCGACCCCGCGGTCGGCGGCGCCCCGGACGATCGCCTCACTGGGCGGCCAGTTTGTGCAGGTCCACCCGGCCCCGGGCGAAGGCGTCCACCCGCCCCCACCGGCCCGGGATGTCCAGCACCTCGATCCGTCCCATGCCGACCGGCAGCCGGGGGTCGACCGCCAGGTGCCCCTCGTGCGGCTCCAACCCCAGCATCGTCCGGATCAGCAGGAGCGGGGTTCCGGTCGACCAGGCCTGCGGGCTGCACGCCGTCGGATACTCCACGGGGAACTTGGTCAGGTCCCGCGGATAGCCGCCGAACGCCTCCGGCAGCCGGCCGTCGAAGTACCGGGCCGCGTCGAGAATGCCGTTGGCGATGACGGCGGCCTCGTCGGCGAAGCCGTACCGGCGCAGGCCCCAGGCGATGAAGGAGTTGTCGAACGGCCAGATCGTGCCGTTGTGGTAGCCGATCGGGTTGTAGCGGACCTCGCCCTCGGCCAGGGTGCGCACCCCCCAGCCGGAGAAGAGCCGCGGCCCGAGCAGGTGGTCGGCGAGCTTCCGTGCCCGGTCCGGCTCGACGATGCCGCTCCACAGCAGGTGGCCGATGTTGGAGCTGAGCACGGCGCACTGCCGGCCGTCCGGGTCCATCCCGAGGGCGTAGTACTCGCCGTCCGCCACCCACCAGTCCCGGTTGAACCGCTCCCTGAGCTCCGCCGCCTCCCGCTCCAACTGGTCGCCGAACGCCGGGTCGTCCCAGAACTCCCGGGCCAGCCGGGCGGCCCGCATCTTCGCGTCGTACGCATACCCCTGCACCTCGCAGGTGGCCCGCGGGAACGGCGGCAGCGTGCCGTCGCGGTACGAGATCGAGTCCCACGAGTCCTTCCAGCACTGGTTCTCCAGGCCGGTGTCGGTGTTGCGCCGCTCGTACCAGATGTAGCCGTTGCCCACCAGGTCGGCGTAGCTGTCCACCCACTTCAGCGCCGCCCGGCACTCCGCTTCCAACTCCTTGACCAGCGCCACGTCGCCGGTCCACTTCTCGTACTCGTCGAGCAGCACCACGAACAGCGGGGTCGCGTCCACCGAGCCGTAGTAGGGCGAGTGCGGCTGCTCCTCGAAGGCGGCCGTCTCGCCGTAGCGCATCTCGTGCAGGATCCGGCCCGGGTCCTCGTCCCGGAAGTCGTCGAACCGGGTGCCCTGCAACGCCCCGAGGATCCGCAGCGTGGTCTTGGACAGATCCGGCGCGAACGGCAGCACCTGGAGGCAGGTCAGGATGCTGTCCCGGCCGAACATGGTCATGAACCACGGCAGGCCGGCGGCCGGCAGCGTCTGCCCGCCGAGCGACAACGGCGAGAAGCGCAGCGCCGCCAGGTCGATCAGACTGCGCCGGTACGTCGAGCAGACCTCGCGGTGCTCGCTGTTCACCTTCGGCGCCTTGTCGATCCACTGCTGCAGGTCCTGCTCGAGGGCCAGCCGCTCGACGCCGTGCGTCCGCAGCCCCATCCGCAGGTCCCGACCGCCCGGACCGACCGCGAAGGTCTGCACGTCGATGCCCGTTTCCCACTGCTCGTTCGGTTCGAGGTGGACGCTGAACGCGAAACCGTTCCGGTCGTACCGGGCCCGCTGGGAGGCCTGGATCACCGTCTCCCGCTTGAAGTTGCCCCGCCGGTAGCCCAGCCGCAACCGGTCCGACTCGGCCTCGGCGTAGATCTCGCCCTTCTTGTTCAGGATCTCGTCCTTGACCTGGAACAGGTCGGCGAAGTCGGAGGCGGCGTCCATCCGGATCTCCAGGTCGACCGGTTTCTCGTCGTGGTTGAGGATGGTCAACGTCTCCCGGAAGCTGCCGCCCACCGCCCGCTCCCGGATGATCGACAACTTCGCGTCGATGTAGTGGGTGGCCATGCCGGGCACCAGGAAGAACCGTGCCTCGTAGTACTGGAGATCGTCGTACGACAGCGCGTTGAGCCGCTCACCGTTGACGGTCAGCACCCACTTGGAGAGGAACCTCGTGTCGATGGCGAAGAGGCCGGTCGGCTCGCTCGGCGTCGCCTCGATGTCGCCGGTGTCCTCGGACACCACGAACGTGTTGCCGTCCAGGATCCGGACGGTGTCGGTGCCCGCCATTCAGGAAACCCCCCTCTGGAACGCGTGGTGCGGCCCGCGGGAATCCGGCGGACCGGGGAAGATCCGTTCGATCTGCAACACCAGCCGCAGGTCGCCCAGGACGGTCATGTCGCCGCGCAGCAGCGCCGCGATGGCGTTCTCCTGGCCGCTGACCAGCTCGCCGAAGAGCCTCGGCCCGGTCCCGACGACCGTGTCCGCCTCCTGGTCCTCCTGCCGGACCCGGAGCTTGCCCCGGTCGATGTGCAGCAGCCAGTGTGTCGTGTGCGCCCCCTCGTGCAGGTCGAAGCGCAGGGTGCCGCTGGTCTTCGCCAACAGGGGCTCGTACCCCCGCCGGTCCAGGTCCTCGAAGAACCTCGTGGTCGCGTCCACCATCGGGTCCACTCCTCCCGCGATCCGCGGCGTTCGACGTCCGAGGAGGGGTGCCCATCGGGTACGAGGTCAATCTCGCCCGGTTCGGGTGAGTCGCCGGCTCGGCGACGTCGGACCCGGGCGATAGCCTGCGGGCGGCGGACGAGGAGGGAACATGGCGGCGGTCCCGGAGATCGGCCGGAAGCAGGTCCTGGCCTACCGGGTGGCGGCCCAGCAGCTCGACCGTCCGGGTGCCGGCCCGGCCGGCCTGGACGTGCTCGACCTGGGCGCGCAGGACACCCCGTACGGATCGGCGCGGCTGGCGTTGGCGGCCCGCGTGCCGGCCGGGGTGGCGCTGGACGACGACCGGCTCGAGCTGGTCTGGTCGTGCCGGGGCGCCCCGCACCTGCACCGGCGGGCCGACCTGCCGGCGCTCGCCGCCGCGACCTGGCCGCTGAGCGACGCCGACGCGGCCCGGCGGCTCCCCGCGCAGATCCGTGCCGGCGCGCAGCTCGGCCTGGCCGGGTTCACCGCGGTCGCCGAGGCGTTCCGGGCGGCGGTGACCGCCGAGACCGACAAGGGCGAGGTCAGCCGGGCGGTCACCGACCGGATCCCCGCCGAGTTGAGCTACGACTGCGCCGGGTGCCACGCCCGGCACGTGTCCGGGGCGCTGTTCCAGCAGGCCGCGCTGGCCGGCGGCGTACGCCTGGTGGTGTCCGGCCGGGCCGCCCGGCTGGCCCCGCTGGCGGAGCGGCCGCCGGCGCCCGCCGCGGCGGCCGGCACGGACGCGCTGGTCCTGGCCTACCTCCGGCTGCTCGGACCGGCCACGGTCGGCGACGCGGCCGGCTTCCTGGGCGCCTCCGCCACCGAACTGCGCCGCGTGTGGCCGAGGGACGCGCTCGCCGAGGTCCGGGTCGGCGGCCGGTCGGCCTGGCTGCCGGCGGACCGCCTCGACGCGCTGCGGGCCGCCGAGCCGGCCCGCCTGGTCCGGCTGCTGCCGACCGGCGACCCGTACCTGCAGGCCCGCGACCGCGCGCTGCTGGTCCCCGACAAGGCCCACCAGCAGCAGCTCTGGCGGATGCTCGGCAACCCCGGCGCGCTGCTGGTGGACGGCGAGGTGGCCGGCACCTGGCGCGTTCGGCAGGCCGGACGGGGGCGGCTCGACCTGAGCGTCACGCCCTTCGGGCCGCTGCCGAAGCGGGTGGGCCGGGAGATCGAGGCGGAGGCGGCGACCGTCCGGGCGGCCCGAGCAGCGGCCGAGGTGCGGGTGACCGTCGAGCCGGCCTGACCGCGCCCCCACGAACCACGACCGCGTCCAGGGGTCTTGACCGCGCGAAGCGGGGCAGCGAACGCCGGCCCCCGGAGGACCGGGGGCCGGCGTCACCGCGGCGGGCGGGTCAGTTGTTCGGCTCGTCGGCGCTGATGTCGGCGAGCACCGACTGGGGCTCCCGCTCGACGGCGAGGTCACCCATCGACACCAGTCCGATCAGCCGGCCGTCGTCGACCACCGGCAGCCGCCGGACGGCGTACGTCCGCATCAGGTCAGCGGCCGCCACCGCGTCGTCATACTGGCTCACCGTCACCACATCCTTGCTGGTGATCTGGTTGAGCCTGGTCGTGGCGGGGTCCATGTTCTCGGCGACGCCCCGGACCGTAATGTCCCGGTCGGTGACGATGCCGACCACACGGTCACCATCGGTCACCACCACGTCGCCGATGGCGCTGTCGCGCATCTCCTGCGCCGCGGCGGTCAGGGTGTCGTCGCCGTCCATCGTCACCAACCGGGTCGTCATGAACTCTCCGACCGTTGTCATGGTGCTCCCCTCTCGGTGTCGGCACCGCGGTCTACCCGCCGCCCCGGTCGGGGTAACGCGCGGGTTCAGGGGCGCGGGGGCGCGCCGTAGACCCGCTCGACGTGCAGCCGCAGCACGAGCCGACGCTCGTCGACCATGGCCCGCCGGAAGTCGTCCCAGTCCGGGTGTTCGCCCTGCACCGCCCGGTACAGCCCGACCAGTTCCTCGACGGTCGGGTCGTCCGGTCGCTCGGCCACCGGGCTCAGCTCGGCCCGCGCCTCCGCCACCGCGTACGCCCAGCCGTCCGCGCTGCTGACCTGGAAGCTGGCCCGGGGGTCCCGGCGCAGGTTGGCGGTCTTCGCCCGGTCGTCGGTGACCGAGATCCGGATCACGCCCTGCCCCCGGTCGAAGGCGTGGACCACGTTGGACAGCTGGGGTCGGCCGTCCCGCTTGATGGTGGCGAGCACCCCGATCCGGCGGCTCGCGAGGAGATCGGTCAGGGCCTGCTGGGTCTGCGCGTCCGCCATGGGGGCCTCCCGGGTCGGCTGGTCGGGTTCGGCCTCCATCTCAGCGCATTCCCGGCCGGCGTGCCCGACGCACCGGCCGGGCACGCCGGGTCGGCTCAGCGCCGCTCGGCGGCGACCAGCTCGGCGAGCTGCACCGCGTTGAGCGCGGCGCCCTTGCGCAGGTTGTCGTTGGCGCAGAAGAGGGCCAACCCGTGCTCGACGGTCTCGTCGGCCCGGATCCGCCCGACGTACGTCGGGTCCTGACCGGCCGCCTGCAGCGGGGTCGGCACGTCCGACAGGGCCACCCCGGGCGCGCCGTCGAGCAGTTCACGGGCGCGGGCCGGGGTGATCGGCCGGGCGAAGCGGGCGTTGATCTGGAGCGAGTGTCCGGTGAAGACCGGCACCCGGACGCAGGTGCCGGAGACCTTCAGCCCGGGAATCTCCAGGATCTTGCGGCTCTCGTTGCGCAGCTTCTGCTCCTCGTCGGTCTCGAAGGAGCCGTCGTCGACGATCGAACCGGCCAGCGGGAGCACGTTGAAGGCGATGGGACGGGCGAACGAGCGCGGCGCCGGGAACTCGACGGCCGTGCCGTCGAAGGTGAGCCCGGCGGCGTGCTCGGACACCTTGCGGACCTGCTCGTCCAGCTCCGCCACGCCGGCCAGGCCGGCGCCGGAGACCGCCTGGTAGGTCGCGACGACCAGGCTGACCAGCTCGGCCTCCCGGTGCAGCGGGCGCAGCACCGGCATGGCGGCCATGGTGGTGCAGTTCGGGTTGGCCACGATGCCCTTGGGCCGGTCGGCGATGGCGTGGGGGTTGACCTCGGCGACCACCAGCGGCACCTCGGGATCCATCCGGAACGCCGAGGAGTTGTCGATGACGACCGCGCCGGCCTCGGCGACCCGGGGGGCCAGCTCCCGGGCGGTGCCCTTGCCCGCCGAGAAGAGCACGATGTCCAGCCCGCGGTAGTCCGCGGTGGCCGCGTCCTCGACGGTGACCTCGCCGTCCCGCCAGGGCAGGGTGCGCCCGGCCGACCGCGCCGAGGCGAACAGCCGCACCTGCTCCGCCGGGAACTCGCGCTCCGCCAGCACCTGCCGCATCACGCCACCGACCTGGCCGGTGGCCCCCACAATGCCGATCCTCATGCCCGCGAGGCTACCCAGCCGGGCGGGCGGACCGGGAAGGCTTTCCATCGGGCGGGCCGCCGGCCGGTGACCCCGCCGGCCTGCCGGCGGGCCGGTCCACCTGCAACGACAGCGCTCCGGGACGGCTCGCCCCGGAAGATCGCCCGCCGTCGGCCGGTCCCGCCGGAGCATCCGCGTCCCGCCGCCGGGTGCCGGCGGCGGCCGGACGCGACCGGAATCACACCCCGCCGGCGGGCCCTGGTGCGAAGGCACCAGGACCCGGCCGAGCCGGGGCGTGGGCGGATCAGGGTGTGTGGTCGACGACCTCGCCGAGCCCGGTGGCGACCAGCTCGTCCCGGGTGACCGCCGCGTCGCCCTCCACGACCAGGGTGAGCGACTCCGGGTGCAGGTGCGCCGCGGCCGCCGCGGAGACCTGGTCGACGTCGGCGGCGAGCAGCGCCTCGCGCAGCCGGGCGTGGTAGTCGTCCGGCAGGTCGTGCACCACCAGCGTGGCCAGCGCCGAGGCGATGGCCCGCGGGGTCTGCAGCTCGACCGAAAGCTGGCCGGCCCGCCAGAAGCGGGCCACCGCCAGCTCGTCCTCGGTCACTCCCTCCGCCCGGGTACGCGACACCTCGCCGACCGCCTCCACCAGGGCCGGGGCGGTCACCGCGGTCTGCACCCCGGAGCTGATCGCGAACCGGCCGAACCGGCGGGACGAGGCGAAGTCGCCGCGGATGCCGTACGTGTAGCCGTGCACCTCGCGGAGCAGATGGTTCAGCCGGGAGGTGAACGCCCCGCCCAGCACCGTGCCGGCGAGCGTGGTCGGCACGTGGTCGGGGTGGGCGCGGTGCGGGGACGGGTGCCCCAGGCGGAGCGTGGACTGCACCGAGCCGGGACGGTCGACCAGGATGATCCGGCGCCGGTCGTGCCGCGGCACCTCGATCGGGCCGCCCTTCTCCACCGGCCCGCCCCCGGCGCCCGCGAACGCCGTCGCGCCCAGCGCGTCCAGGTCGACCCGGTCCAGGTCGCCGACGACGATCAGGGTGCCAGGGCGGATGAACCACTCGGAGTGGAAGACCGTGACGTCGTCCACGTCCAGCGCGGCCACACTGTCCGGGTCCCCGTACATCGGGCGACCCCAGCGGTTGTCCGTACCGAAGATGTCGCCGCGCAGCACCGCGTCCGCCCGGGGGCCGGGGTTGGCCCAGTCCATCCGCAGCGCGGTCGCCTCGTCGTCGCGGACCCGCAGCACGTCGGTCGGGTCGAGCTTCGGCGTCCGGACGGCCTCGGCGAGCAGCTCCACGGCCGCGCCCAGCCGGTCCACCGGCACCTGCACGCTGACCTGGAAGGAGTCCCAGTCCAGCCCTGTCACCAGCTCGGTGCCGAGCGCCTCGATGGCCAGCGCGTACGCGGTGGCGTCCCGCTGCGCGGTGCCCTCCTCCAGGGCCTTGGCGAGCACCGCGCCCAGCCCTTCCTTGCCGACCGGCTCCCGGCCGGCGCCGGCGTCGAGGAGCAGCAGCGCGACCGCGAGGTTCTGCCCGGGCAGGTGCGCCGCGACGACCTGCCCGCCGGCGACGGCCCGGCGGACCACCTGCGGGAACCGGTACGGGCGGGCGGCGCCGGGGCCGGGCCGTTCAGTGATCAGCGTCATGCGGCCTTCTCCTCCGGCACGTAGATCAGGGTCACCCGGTCGTGTTCGGGACGGAGCAGCTCGGCGGCCTGTTCGGCGATCTGCTCGGCGGTGACGGCGAGCCAGGCCGGCAGCCGCTCGCCGGCCTTCGCCGGGTCGCCGAACTGGGTGGCGTACCGGCCCAGCGTGTCCGCCCGGCCCTCCACCGTGGACATCTGCCGCCACCACGTGGTGCTCAGCAGGGCCTTGGCCCGGTCCAGTTCGGCGGCGGTCACCGGCACCGTGGCCAACTCGTCGACCACCTCGGCCAGCCCGTCGCGCAGCCGCTCGGCGGTCACCCCGTCCCGGGCGGTGGCGGTGGCGATCAGCGGGGCGGGAGCGTGGGCCAGGTCCACCCCGTACGCCCCGATCAGGTCCGGCTGAGCGATCCGCTCCCCGTCCGCGAGGCGCTGGTAGAGCCGGCTGCCCCGGCCGCTGCCGAGGACGGTGGCGAGCACCGTGGCGACGTCGTACCCGGGGGTGCCGAACGGCTCGCTGCGGTGCGCCACGTACACCCGGGGGGCGGGAACGTCGGCGGTGACCGTCTCCCCGGCCGGTCGCCCGGCCGTCGGCACCGTCCGGCCGTCCGGCGCGGCGGGGATGTCGGCGCGCGGCGGGATGCTGCCGAAGTACTTGTCGGCCAGCGCGAACACCTCGGCCGCGGTGGTGTCGCCGACCACGGTGAGCACCGCGTTGTTCGGCGCGTAGTAGGTCTGGTGGAACGCCTGGAAGGTGGGCAGGCCGGCAGCGTTCAGATCGGCCATCGACCCGATCGTGGCGTGGTGGTACGGGTGACCCGGCGGATAGAGCAGCGGCAGCAGGCGCAGCCAGGCGTCGCCGTACGGGACGTTCTCGTACCGCTGGCGGCGCTCGTTCTTGACCACCTCGCGCTGGTTGTCCAGCGTCTCCTGGGTCAGCGCCGGCACCAGGCCGCCCATCCGGTCGGCCTCCAGCCAGAGCGCCAGCTCCAGGTGCTCGGCCGGGACCGTCTCGAAGTAGTTGGTCCGGTCGGGGTTGGTGGTGGCGTTCAGCGAGCCACCGGACCCCTGGATGAGCTTCATGTGCTCGGTCTTCGCCACGTTCACCGAGCCCTCGAACATCAGGTGCTCGAAGAGGTGGGCGAAGCCCGTCTGTCCCTCCGGCTCGTGCCGGGAACCCACGTCGTACCAGAGGTTCACGGCGACCGCGGGGGCGGTGCGGTCCTCGCTCACCACCACGCGCAGGCCGTTGTCCAGTCGGGTCGTCTCGATCGGCCAGGGGTAACCGCTGTCGGGCATGGCACGACGCTATCCGATCTCACGGGCGGAAAGGGGACGGGCGGGGGCATCGTCGCCGCGCGGCGGGGTACCCACCGGGCATGCCCGACCCCGCGTCCACCGCCGTCGAACGCGCGGCCGCCGCGCTGGCCCGCCGGCGGCACGCCCGGCTGCTGCATCCGGCCGGCCGCACCTTCTCCGCCGAGGTGATGATCTGGGGTACGCCCGGCCCGCCGACCGGGGTCCCGCTGTTCGACCGGCCCGGACGGTGGCCGGCCACGGTCCGCCTGTCGAAGGGGGTCGCCACGCCGGGTAGCTGGCCGGACGTGCTGGGGCTGGGCGTGCGGCTGCACCGGGAGGCGGAGCCGCCGGTGGATCTGCTGGTGAGTTCCAGCGCCGCCCCGCCCGTGCTGCGCCACCTGCCGCTGCCCCGACGACGCTTCACCGGGACGTACAGCTCGATCATGCCCTTCCGCGCGGGCCGGCGCCGGCTCCTGCTGGCGGCGCTGGCCGACCCGGACGGGCCGGAGCTGGGCCGCAGCCTCGCCGAGGTCGCCGCGGCGGTCGGCGCCGACCCGCCGCGGCTGGTGCTGGCGGTGGCCTCGGCGGTCGGGCCGTGGCGGCCGTTCGGGCAGGTCTGCCTGGACGGCCAGCGCGGCGCGCGCGAGGACGTCGCGCTGGCCTTCGATCCGATCGGCAACGTGCCGGCGGGCCTGCGGGCGGAGGGGCTGCTCGCCTGGCTGCGCGCGACCACCTACCGCGGGTCCCGCCGGGCGCGGGGGGCGTCCGCTCAGTCCGGGGGCTCGATCGGGCCCACGGTCTGATCCGACGTGCGCCGCTCAAGCATGGTGTCCGGGGCGACGTTCCGGTCCTCCCGGGTGTCCGATTCGGCGAGGATCGCGTCGGCCTGGGCCTCGGGGTCCTCGCTGCCCACCGCCGCCTCCTCGGGCAGCAGGTGGGCCCGGGACTCGATCCGCTCCTGGTCGCTCTGCTCCTGACTCATGCCGTCCCCATACCCCGTGCGGGGCGAGCCGGAACAACCTCCGCCCGACCCCCGCTTCCCACCATCCGGAACACGCCGGAACTTTTTCGAGCTGGTTTCCCTCCCGCGATACGGGACAGTCGGACGGCCCGCCGCCCAGATCCGGCGCGGGCGGGCCGGTGAGCGCATCACGGAAGTTGAGCGGCGGGTCCGGGCGCGCGGACGATGGAGTGAGCCCAACCCGTCGCGTCGGGTACGCTGGCTGGCGTGACGCGGTCGTATCGATGGTTTAGGCAGCCGGCTGGAGGAGCCGGTGACTCGACCATGATCTGACGTCACTCCTCTTCGAGCCGGCCGGGCAGGGATGATTCCCTGCCCTTTCGCGTACGAGCAGCCGGCTCGACCTCGGGCGCCGGCCCCGGGGCACGGTCGGCGGAAGGAACCCCACCGTGACGACCCCGGACGCCCATCGGGTCATCGACCAGCGGATCGACCGTGTCGTACCGCTGACCACCCCGGCCCTGCTGCACCACCACCTGCCCCTGGACGCGGCGTTAGCGGACGCCGTAGTGGCCGGCCGCCGCGCCGTCGGTCGGGTGCTGGACCGTGCCGACGACCGGCTCCTGGTCGTGGTCGGCCCGTGCTCGGTGCACGACCCCGCCGCCGCCCTCGACTACGCGGGCCGGCTGCGCGAGGCCGCCGACCGGCTCGCCGACGACCTGCTGGTGGTGATGCGGGTCTACTTCGAGAAGCCGCGCTCGACGGTGGGCTGGAAGGGCCTGATCAACGACCCGGGGCTGGACGGCTCGGGCGACGTCAACACCGGCCTGCGTACGGCCCGGGCGCTCCTGCTCGACGTGCTGCGGCTGGGCCTGCCGGTGGGCTGCGAGTTCCTCGACCCGATCACCCCGCAGTACATCGCCGACACCGTGGCCTGGGGGGCGATCGGCGCCCGGACCGTGGAGAGCCAGGTGCACCGGCAGCTCGCCTCCGGCCTGTCCATGCCGATCGGCATGAAG
This sequence comes from Micromonospora sp. RTBAU3-60, assembly GCF_054963695.1. NCBI lineage: Bacteria > Bacillati > Actinomycetota > Actinomycetes > Micromonosporales > Micromonosporaceae > Micromonospora > Micromonospora sp. RTBAU3-60. The sequence continues at coordinate 93,802 of NZ_JBUEGB010000009.1, forward strand.
AACCGCCCCGACGGCAGCATCTCCACGGCGGCGGACGCGATCCGGGCGGCCGCCGTACCGCACGTCTTCCCCGGCATCGACGTCTCCGGCACCCCGGCGATCATGCACACCCGGGGCAACGCCGACGGTCACCTGGTGCTGCGCGGCGGGGGCGGACGGCCCAACTACGACGCGGATTCGGTGGCCGGAGCGCTGGACCTGCTCCGTACCGCCGGCCTGCCCGAACGCGTGGTGATCGACGCCAGCCACGCCAACAGCGGCAAGGACCACCGCCGCCAGCCGCTGGTCGCCGCCGACGTGGCCGCCCAGCTGGCCGCCGGGCAGCGCGGCATCGTCGGCATCATGCTGGAGAGCTTCCTCCAGCCCGGCCGCCAGGACCTCGACCCCACGCGGGAGCTGGAGTACGGCAAGTCCGTCACCGACGCCTGCATCGGCTGGGACACCACCGCCGACGTCCTCACCGACCTGGCCCATGCCGTCCGCACCCGCCGCGCCACCCTCCCCACCCCCGCCTGACGAACTCCCCCACCGCCCCACCCATCCCCTGCTGATCATGAAGTTGGCGGCAGTTGTGGAGATCCACATCGCCGCCAACTTCATGATCAACGGGCGGATGCACGGGCAAGACAGCGCCGCCCCGGCCGGGAGGCCGGGGCGGCGCTGGGGTGTCGGTGTGCAGGTCGCCTCTCGGCGAAGTGGCACGACGCGGCTCCAGCCGGACGGTATTCCGCGAAGGCAGATGGGGTGAGGCCCGGGGACACTGGACACACCGACGCTCTGCACAACCACCGGTACGCGTCCGCTGTTCCAGCCGGTGCGGTGACCGCCGTCACCGCACGCCGGGCCGCGACCGGCGACGTTTGACCGATTCGGCCCGGGGTAGCTGACCGGGGTGACCGACGAAGCGCCCGTGACCGAGCAGCCGGACACCCGGCAGCTCGACGAACTGCTGGACGACATCTACCACGGCCAGGAGCGGATCACCCAGGCGGACATCTACCGCCGGGCGGTCGCCGCCGAACTCCCCGCGGAGCTGCTCACCCGGATCGCCGCACTCCCCCAGGGCGAGTACGCGGTCGACGAGGTGGCCGACCTGCTGGGCGGCACCGTGGCCTGAACGGCCTGCCGGTCGGGTAGCCGCCGCGCCGGACAGCCGCAGCGGGCCGGGTACGCGCCGCAGCGGCCGGCGCGTAGGCCGCGGCGTCGGCCGACTGCACGACGGAGAGGACAGTGGGATGACCGACCGGGACGAGGGGCACCGGGAAGCGCTCGGCCAGCCGCCGACGGCGGCACCCCCCGACGCTGATCCGGAGTTCGCGGAGGAGCACGAGGAGACCTCGGTGGACGAGGACATCATCACCGGCGAGGACGAGGGCCGTCGCGAGACCGAGTCGCCGCGCGGCTGGGCCGGCGAGGACCACGGCACCAGGGCCACCTGAGCGGCACAGGCGACGGGGCAGGCACCGCTGTGCCCGCCCCGTCGCCGGGCGGGGTCACTTGTCGCGCTGCCCGCCCTGGGCCGCCTGCTGGGCGACCGCGTACCCCATCTGGAGGAAGTCGGAGGCGGCCACGGCGGTCAGCGCGGTGGCGACCAGCCGGGTCAGCCGGGGTGCCAGCACCAGCCCGCCGGTGAGCCCGGTGGCGACCCAGACCGCGAGGCAGAACGGGCAGCTCAGCAGCTCCCCGACCGCGTGCCGGGTCGCGCTGCCCTGGTCGCGGACCTGCTCCATCACCTCGCCGCTGCCGATCGGGTGGTCGTAGCGGGTGAACGGCGCGCGCAGCGGGCTGGTGATCGCGTCCTTGGAGAGCAGCCGGCTGAGCTTGTGGGTCGCGATGGAGAGCAGCACCACGTCCGCCGGGGACGGCCGCTCCGGCACCGGCCGCCCGGTCAGCCGGACCACGCCCACCAGCGACGCGGTGACCGTCGCGTAGGTGCCCATCGCCGCCAGGTAGCCGCCCAGCGGCCGATGCTCGTGCGGCGCGTACGCCTGGCGCAGGCGCGCCACCTTCTGCTTCAGGCCACTCCCGGTCACCCGGCCTCCTCGGTTCTCGTGGCGCCGCCGGGTCAGCCGGCGGTCAGGTTGTCGGCCACCTCGCGGGCAAGGTTGGCCAGCGTCTCCTCGGCCAACCCGGGGCCGTCCGCGCCGGCGAGGTCCAGCTGTACCCGGGCGCCGCCGGCGTCGACCGACTCCACCCGGATCTCCGCCGACCAGTCGGGCGCGGAGTCGCTGTACCAGGTGGCCCGCATCTGCTCGATGCTGATCACCTCCGGGCGGCGGCTGCCGTCCTCGCGGAGCGGCTCGGGCAGCCACGCCGCCGCCCGGTCGGGGTCGATGGCCGTGTTGAAGACCACCTCGGGCGGCGCGGACATCCCCCGCTCGGCGTGCGCCGCCATCAGGCGCCCCGCAACCGGCTCGGGTCGACCTCCCGGCCCGGGTGCCGGGCGAGGTACTCCGTCTCCAGCTCGGCGGTGCGCCGCAGGTGGTTGGCGAGCGCGGAGTCGGTGGCGTGCCGCAGGGTGTCCAGCCGGGTCCGGTGCAGGCTGGACATCTCCCGGATCAGGTCCTCGTCGCCCAGCTCGGCGGGGTCCACCCCGAGCAGCTCGCCGTCGACGTCGCTCAGCGTGGCGTCGCTGCGGGCGTGGTCGCCGTCCCACTCGGGCATCCGCTGCTCCGGGCTGGCGTCCCCGGGCCGGCGTACTGATTCGGTCATCGTCGCCCCCTCGTCTCGTTCGGGCTGGCGTCTAGACGGATGCCCACCCGGGATGCCACCAAACCCCGCCACCTACGACACCGCGTCGGAGACGGCGGCCGGTCCCGGTACCCTCGAAGGCATGAAGCGGCTCTGGACACCGGCGTGGATCGCCCGCCACGTGGCCATGGTCGTGCTGGTCGGGGGTTTCCTCGGGTTGGGCTGGTGGCAGGTCACCCGGGCCGCCGAGGGCAACACGCTGAGCTTCGGGTACGCGATCGAGTGGCCGGTCTTCGCCGGTTTCGTGATCTTCCTGTGGTGGCGTGAGGCGCGTCACGCGCTGCGGGGGCCGCGGGCGGACGAGCCGACTCCGGCGCCGCCGGCGGCCGCCGGGCCGGAGCCCACCCCCACCACCCCCGTGGTACGCCGACCGGTGCGGGTCAGCCGGGTGCCGGCGACCCCGGTCGAGGCGGTCGAGGACGGCGACCTCGCCGCGTACAACCGCTATCTGTCATGGTTGAACGCCAACCCGGGCGCGCGGCCCGGCGACTATCCCGGCTGAGGGCCGGTTCGGAAGGACGGACGACGGTGGGCGGAGCGCTTACCCGGTACCGCGTGATCGCCTGGATCGTGGGCGTCGCGCTGGCGGTGCTGGTCCTGATCGGCATGCCGCTGAAGTACGGCTTCGACAAGCCGACCGTGGTGGCCGTGGTCGGCACCGCGCACGGTTGGCTCTACATGCTCTACCTGGCCGCGACGTTCGACCTGTCGCGCCGAGCCGACTGGCCGCTGAAGCGGATGCTGCTGGTGATGCTGGCCGGCACCGTGCCGTTCGTCTCGTTCTACGCCGAGCGCCGGGTCAGCAACTGGCAGGCGGCCCGGCCCCGCACCCCCGAACCGGTCGCCGGCTGAGTCACCGGTTCGGCCGCCACGGGTCGGCCGAGACCACCGGGTCCGCCCAGCCAGCACCGTGGCGGATCCCCTCCCGGGCCCGCTTCAGGGCCCGGGTGACCTGGCCGAACTGCCGCTCGTCGTCGCTGCTGAACAGCAGCACCTCGGTGCCCCGGTGCAGCCCCCACAGCTCGTACGCCGGCGGCCGCCAGCGGTCGCCGATCAGGACCAGCACCAGCGGCAGCAGGCCCACCGCGCCCAGCGCCAGGTACGCGGACGCGGTGAGCCGTTGCAGCCCGCCGGTGAAGCCGAGCAGCACCCCGACCGCGCCGATCAGCGCGGCGGTGACCACGACCGCCTGGACGGCCAGCCGGTCGTGCGGCCCCCGGGTGGTCCAGAGCTGGGTGAGGTCGGCGACCCGCCAGCTGTTGCGGCCGACGGTGAACCGTTCCGCGGTGACGACGATGCCGGGCCGGGCGTAGAGCAGGGTCGGGGGGGTCGCCTGTGGCGATCGGGGCGGGCGGGTGGTGGAGCCATCGCTCTGCACGGCGTCCTCCAGGGGTCGCGCGCCGGGTCCTCCGCGCCAGCCCTGACCTGTGCCGATGCCGCTGACGGGAATCCCGGCTCCGCGCTTCATTGTGTTGGGGCCGCGCCACCCCGGCCCGGCGTTTCCCTGTTCCCCCGGACCCGCACCGACGGGGATTCCGTCAGGAAACAGAAGCCATTTCGGTCTATGTCGTGACTTCGCGACGGGGTACCTGGCGACATCCGCCGAGAACGACGAATGGGGCGAGCCCCCACGATGCGGCCATCCAGCGCGGGGGCCGCGACGCCCGGACGGCAAATCGGTCACAAAGCGTCACGGTCATCAGCATCACTTCCTGACACTTTGCCAACATTCGTCCCTGCTTCAACTGCCGGCCACTCCTGTCCCGGGTTAGGTTGGGCAGGCCGGTCCGGTCGACCGCCATCCACCCGGATGGCCCCGGGCCGGTGTCGCCGGGTCGCCCAGCGCCCCGGTCGACCGTGGGAGAGGAGCTTTCCGCTCTTGTCGTCCTTACGGATCCTGCTGCGCTCGCTGGCGGTCGCCGGCCTCTCGGCCGTGCTGATCGCCCCGGCGTCGGTGGCTCGGGCCGAGCCCACCCCCGCCGAGCTGACGAAGCAGATCGAGAAGTCCTCGACTGAGCTGGAGCGAATCGTCGAGTCCTACAACAAGCTCAACGAGGACATCAAGGCCAACCAGGCGACCGCGGCCGCGTTGCAGGCCAGGATCGGCCCGTTGCAGGCGCAGGCCGAGCGGAGCCGCGCCGACGTGGGCGTCCTCGCCGTCACCGCGTACAAGACCGGTGGGCTGCGGGCCGCGCAGGCCCTGCTGGAGCCGAGCGGGCCGGCCTCGCTGCCGGAGCGGCTGGGCACCCTGGACCAGCTGACCCGCCAGCGCCAGCAGACCATCGCCGGCTTCACCGCGGACCAGCGCCGGCTGATCGACCAGAAGACCCGGCTCGACGCCACGCTGGCCCGCCAGGCGGCCCAGGCGAAGCAGCTCGCCGCCGCCAAGAAGAAGATCGAGGCCGACCTGGCCCGCCTCTACCAGCTGCGGCGGCAGGCGTACGGCCGGGCCACCGAGGCCCCCGCCTCGTCCAGGTCCGCCGGCAGCCCGCCGGCCGTGTCCGGCTCGGCCGGGGTGGCGGTGCGCTACGCGTACGGCGCGGTCGGCAAGCCGTACGTCTACGGGGCCGACGGCCCGGACGGCTACGACTGCTCCGGGCTCACGCTGGCCGCCTGGCGGGCGGCCGGGAAGTCGTTGCCGCACAACGCGGCGATGCAGTGGAACGCCACCTCGCGGATCAGCCGCAGCTCGTTGCAGCCCGGTGACCTCGTCTTCTATTCGGGGCTGGGGCACGTGGCGCTCTACGTGGGCAGCGGCCAGATCATCGACGCGCCCAGCGCCGGCCGCAACGTCAACAAGCGGGACATGGACATCATGTCCATCGCCGGCTACGGCCGGGTGCGCTGATCCTGCAGCGCCCGCGCGGGCTCCAGTACGGCGAACGGCCGGCGTCCCCCTATCGGACGCCGGCCGTTCGTCTTGTCATTACTACCAGCTCAGGCCGCCTGCAGCCCCTCGGCCCGGGCCAGCTCGCGGAGCCGGCCGAGGGCCTGGATCTCCAGCTGGCGGATCCGCTCCCGGGACAGCGAGAACCGCGACGCCACCTCGGTCAGCGAGTGCTCCCGGCCGTCCTCCAGGCCGTAGCGGGCCCGCATGATGCCGGCCGACCGGTCGTCGAGGTGGTTGAGCAGACCCTCGATGCGCTGCCGCTCCAGCCCGGTGAGGACGATGTCCTCCGGCGACGGGGCGTCGCTGTCGGCGACCAGGTCGCCGAGGTTGGTGTCGCCGTCGTCGCCGACCGGGGTGTCCAGCGAGACCGTGTCCTGCGACCAGCGGACCAGCTCGCTGACCCGCTCGACGGTCACGCCGAGCGCCGTCGCGATCTGCTCCGGCTCCGGGTCGGTGCCCAGCTCGCGGGTGAGCTGCCGGGTCACGTTCCGCATCCGGTTGACGTCCTCGACCAGGTGCACGGGCAGCCGGACGGTCCGCTCCTGCTGCGCGATGGCCCGGCTGATGGCCTGGCGGATCCACCACGTCGCATAGGTGGAGAACTTGTAGCCGCGCTCGTAGTCGAACTTCTCGACCGCCCGGACCAGGCCGGTGTTGCCCTCCTGGATCAGGTCCAGCATGGGCATGCCGGACCGCACGTACCGGCGGGCGATCGACACGACCAGTCGCAGGTTGGCGCGGATGAACAGGTCCTTCGCGCGCTCACCCTCGACGACCAGCCGCTCCAGTTCCTCCCGCTCGACGCCGACGGGGACGCGGTCCTCGCCGAGCAGGTGCTCGGCGTAGAGGCCGGCCTCGATCGCCTTGGAGAGGTCGACCTCCTTGGCGGCGTCCAGCAGCGGCGTCCGGGAGATCTCGTGCAGGTAGACGCCGACCAGGTCGCGCTCCTCGGCGACCTCGTCGGTACGCATGCCGATGTTCTTGTCCACGATTGCCACGGTCCCCTCGCTCGCGCCGGTTGCCCGGTTCCTTGCCATCCCCACGTTCATCAGCCCTCCCCGTAACCTCTGCTGTGCCCGTAGGTGCTGACACCTACACAACAGTTGAGACGCGTCGGGGATTCCATGTCGTGAGTCGAAACTGTCACGAATGCCTGAGTAGTAGCTGAGAGCCCGGTCCATGTTTGCTGTCAGGACCCCCGCTCGGGTGGCTCACGCACGCCCCGGTCAGAAGGCGGTCGGAGCAGCGGAATCGTCGTCCGCCCCGGAAATCGCACCATTGCGAATTCCATGAACACAGCGACCCGCGTCACCGCGACATTGCGATCCTGGTCACTGCGAGATACGCGTCCGCGCGCCGGGCGGTTCAGCCACGGGTCAGGATTACCCCACGCTTCGATGAACAATCCGCAGCGCGCAGGCCGTCCCGGCCGCGGCGTGACGTGCGTCGCAGTCGCCGGAGCGAGCCGGGTGAACGGGGCCGCCGGGGCGGGTCAGGAGGCGAGCAGGGCCAGCGCGCCGCGTACCTGGTCGGCGGAGCGGGCCAGGGCGGCCCGGGCGGCGGCGACCTCCGCGCCGGAGACCAGCGAGACCAGGGCGGTCTTGAGGTCGCCGTCGGCCTCGTGCAGCACGGCCTGGCAGACCTCCTCGGCGCAGCCGGTGGCCTCCATCAGGATCGAGATCATCCGGCCGCGCAGCTTGGCGTTGGTGGCGACCATGTCGATCATCAGGTTCGAGTAGACCCGGCCGAGGCGCACCATGACGGCCGTGGAGAACGTGTTGAGCACCAGCTTCTGCGCGGTGCCCGCCTTCATCCGGGTCGAGCCGGTGATCACCTCGGGCCCGGTGTCCACCCCGATGAAGACGTCGACCGACGAGGCGGCGTCGGCCTCCGGATTGGCGCAGAGCAGGACGGTTGCGGCCCCCTGCGCCCGGGACGCGGCGAGCGCCCCGAGGACGTACGGGGTGCGGCCGCTGGCGGCCAGCCCGACCACCAGGTCGCCGGGGCGTACGCAGTCGGTGGCCTCCGCGGCGCCGGTGCGCTCGTCGTCCTCGGCGTCCTCCACGGCCCGCCACATGGCCTCTGGACCGCCCGCCAGGTGGGCGCAGAACCAGTGCCGCGGCGAGTTGAAGGTGGGCGCCAGCTCCGCGGCGTCCAGCACGCCGAGTCGGCCGGAGGTGCCGGCGCCGAAGTAGTGCACCCGGTGCCCGCCGCGCAGCGCGGCCACGGCTAGGTCGACGGTCTCCGCGATCTCGTCGAGGACGGCCGCCACCGCGCCCGGCACCCGCCGGTCCGCCTCGTTGATGACGGTGAGCACCTCGCGGGTCGACATCAGGTCGAGGTCGAGGCTGTGCGGGTTGCGCCGCTCGGTGGGCGCCCCGACCCGCACCACGGGCCGCGCCGCGGCCACCTCGTCCGGCTCCACTCGACCGGTCGTCATCCCCGCCTCCGCCCGGAGCCGACCCGGTGCGACCGGACGGCCTCGGCGGTCGCCTCCAGGGCCTTCCTGGCCCTGGCCCGGTTGCGCGCGGCCACCCCGACGAAGAGGCAGTCCACCACGGTGAGCTGGGCGAGCCGGCTGGCCATCGCCCCGGAGCGGTACGTGGTCTCCCGGGCCGCGGTGGTGAGCACGAAGTCGGCCACCTCGGTGATCGGCGAGCGGGGGAAATTGGTCAACGCCACCGTGGTGGCGCCCCGCGCCCGGGCCTGCTCCAGCACCTCGATGACGTCGGAGGTGGTGCCGGTGTGCGAGATGCCGACCGCGACGTCGCCCCGGCCGAGCAGGGCCGCCGAGGTCAGCGCGGTGTGCACGTCCGGGAAGTAGAAGGCGGTCCGGCCGATGCGGTGCAGCTTCTGCTGGAAGTCGGAGGCGACGAAGCCGCTGGCGCCCGCGCCGTAGACGTCGATCCGGCCGGCCGCGCCGATCGCCTCGACCACCTGCTCGCAGACGGCCGGGTCGAGCTGCTCGGCGGTCTCCTCGACGGCCCGTGCGTCGTTGAACGCGATGGTCGCGATGATCTGCGCCAGGTCGGCGCCGGGCGGGATGTCTCCGCCGACCACCCGGGCGTCCGGGGGCTCGATCCGGCGGGCGGCCTCGGCAGCGAGCCGGATCCGCAGCTGGGGATAGCCCTCCATGCCCACCGACCGGCAGAACCGGATGACGGTGGCCTCCGAGGTCTCGGCGGCGGTGGCGAGGTCGGTGATGGTGCGCCGGGCGGCGTCCGCCGGATCGGCGACGACCAGCCGGGCGACCCGCTGCTCGGCCGGCGACAGCGACGGGAGCAGGCCGCTGATGTGGACGATCAGTCCACCGGGCTCGTGACTCGCAGAAATCTTCGGACTCTTCGCCACGGATGAAACTTACTTTCATGAAGGCGTGACCGTCAACCATGACGGCGCGTATCGGGAAAAGTACCGCCTTCCGCGCCGGATCATCGCCGCAAGGGTCCCATTCCCGCTGCCCGCCCGACTCCCCCGCTCCGGTCGAGTCGGCCGCGCCGACCGACCCCCGGACCGGCCTTCGTGCAGGTCACGCCGACCGGACGGCTCGGCCCGGACCGCCGGACGGACGGCTGGCGGACGCCGGTCGGCATCGACCCCGCCGGATCGCGCCCCGCCCGCCACGCCGACCCGCGGGCGGCTAGCGTGTGCCCATGGCGGAACGCACGGTGCTGGTGACCGGAGGCACGGGCGGGCTGGGCGGTGCGGTCACCGCCGCCTTCCTCAAGGCGGGCTGGCGGGTGGTCGTACCCGAACGGGAGGGCGATCCGGCGGCGTCCGGACCGGTCCGGGTCGAGCGACGACTCCAGCTCGGCGCGTCTGACGCCGCGCCGCGACCTGGCGCCGTCGCCGAAGCCGTCGCCGCCGACCTGCTGGAACCCGCCGGCGCGGCGCGGGCCGTGGCGGTGGCGGCCGCCGAACCGACCGCGCCGCTGCGCGCGGTGGTCAACCTGGTCGGGGGGTACGCCAGCGGTGGGCTGGTGCACGAGACCCCGGTCGAGGAGTTCGACCGGATGCTGCGGATCAACCTGCGCCCCACGTACCTGGTCACCCAGGCGGCGTTGCCGCACCTGATGGCGGCCGGCGGCGGCGCGGTGGTCTGCGTGTCGGCGCGGGCGGCGGTGACGCCCTTCGCCGGCGCGGCCGGCTACGCCACGGCCAAGGCGGCGGTGCTCGCCTTCGCCAACGCGGTGGCGGTGGAATACCGGCAGCGCGGGGTGCGGTGCAACACGGTGCTGCCGAGCGTGATCGACACCCCGGCCAACCGGGCCGCGCAGCCGGAGGCCGACCACCGGCGCTGGGTGCCGCCCGCCGAGATCGCCGCGGTGATCCGCTTCCTCGCCTCCGACGAGTCCGCGCCGACCAGCGGGGCGAGCATCCCGGTCTACGGGCGGGCCTGAGCGGGCAGCGGGTCACCCCGCCCCGACCCGCCGGACGGCGGGCGGGTGCCGTCCGACGGCCCGCCCGTCGACGCGGGCGGGTCACCGGGCAGCCACTCGGTGAGGTGGGCGCGGATCCGCCGGGACACCTCGTCCGGCGAGCCGTTCGCGTCGACCACCACGAAGCTGGAGTATTCCGGCAGCGCCCGGTAGGCGGTAGCGGCGGTGGTCAGCCAGCGCATGGTCTCGTGGTCGGTGCCGCGCCGCTCGATCCGGCGGTACGCCTCGGCCGGGTCGACGCTGAGCAGAAAGGTGACCCGCGGGGCGGGGAAGATGCGGTAGCCGGCCCGGGCCAGCCGTTCCCAGCGCTGTCCTCCGTGTGCACGGATGCTGGCGTACTGGCAGGGGGACCAGCGGTCCATCACCGCCGTGCGGCCGGTCACCAGGCAGCTCAGCAAGGCGAGGGCGATGGCGAGCCAGCGGAGCACGGACTCGACGGCGAGCAGCCCGTCGCGGCCGACGAGCCGCTGCGCGTCCGGGCGGCCGAGCCGCTGGGCGAGCCGGCCGAGCCAGCGGCGGCCGCCGGCGTTGCGGTGATAGGTGGCGGGATGGCCGGCCGCGGTGAGCGCCTCGGCGAGCCGGTGGGCCTGGGTGGTCTTGCCCGAGCCGTCGATGCCGATCAGGGCGACGGCGCGCAGTCGGGCCCTGCCGCGCCGCCCCCGCAGTGACCTGGCCACCTGCCCCAGGCTAGCGGAGCGGTGCCCGTCCCCGGCAGTTTGTCCCATTCCGCTCCGTCCCGCCCGTGCCGCGTCGACAAGAGGTGTGGCCGACCGGTTCGCCGGGTACGCAACTTCATTCCCACCGCCACCCACGACGACGGGAGAACCCGATGGCCGAGCGCGGGGACGAGACCCTGGTGCACACCCTCAAGAAGGTCGCCGCCGTGCTCAAGCAGTCCGAGATCCCCTTCGCGCTCGGTGGCAGCTTCGCCGTGTACGCCCACGGCGGCCACTCCAGCGAGCACGACGTGGACTTCCTGATCCGGGAGCAGGACGTCGACCGGGCGCTGGAGGCCCTGGTCGAGGCCGGCTTCACCGCCGAACGCCCGCCCGAGGACTGGCTGGTCAAGGTCTATGACGAGGGGCGGATGGTGGACCTGATCCACCGGCCGATCGAGACCCCGGTGACCGAGGAGACCTTCGCCGACACCATCGTGCGGCCGGTCGACGCGATCCACATGCCGGTGCTCTCGGCCACCCAACTGATGGTGCACAAGCTGCTGAGCTTCTCGCAGCACTACTGCGACTTCGCCCGCGCCCTGCCGCTGGCCCGCTCGCTGCGGGAACAGATCGACTGGGAACGGGTACGTAAGGAGACGCAGCACTCGCCGTACGCAGAGGCGTTCCTGGTGCTCCTCGACCGGCTGGACGTGCTGCCGGAGAGCGGCACCGCAGAGGGAAGGGAGACACCGTGACCGAGCAGCACGGCGACGCGCCGCCCGACGAGTATGTAGAGGCGGAGATCCAGCGCTTGTTGGCCGAGGACCCGGCGATCGCCGAGCAGGGCATCACCGTGGTCCGCCTGGAGCGGGGGCTGGTGCTCTACGGCGAGGTGGAGAGCCCGCACCGGCGGGAGGAGATCCTGCGCCGGGTCGCCGAGCGCTTCCCGGACGTGCCGATCACCAGCGACATCGGCGTGATCCGGACACAGGCGCCCACCCAGGTCGAGGAGCTGCCGTGAGGGAGGTTGGACCGTGATCCGGATCGCGGCCGTCGGCGACGTGCACATGGACGAGGACGTGGTCGGCCGGTTCCGGCCGGCCCTGGACGAGCTGCCCGACTGCGCCGACGCGCTGCTGCTCGCCGGCGACCTGACCCGGCACGGCACCGAGTCCGAGGCGCGCTGCGTGGCCCGGGAGTTCGGCAACCTCGGGGTGCCCGTGATCACCGTGCTCGGCAACCACGAGCACCAGTGCGACGAGGTGCCGCAGCTGGTGAAGGTGCTGGAGGACGTCGGCATCACCGTGCTGGAGGGGACCGGGATGGTGCTGGAGTGCGCCGGCGGGCGGCTCGGCGTGGCCGGGGTGAAGGGCTTCGGGGGTGGGTTCGCCGGGCGCTGCGCCAGCGACTTCGGCGAGCCGGAGATGAAGTCCTTCGTCCAGACCACCAAGGACAGCGCCGACGCGCTGGGCCGGGCGCTGCGCGGGTTGGAGTGCGACGTGCTGGTGGCGCTGACCCACTACTCCCCGGTGCCGGACACGCTCGCCGGCGAGCCGCTGGAGATCTATCCGTTCCTCGGCTGCTACCAGCTCGGGCAGGCGATCGACTCGGCGCCCACCGCGCTGGCCCTGCACGGGCACGCCCACCACGGGTCGGAGCGGGGCACCACCCCCGGCGGCGTCCGCGTCCGCAACGTCGCCCACCCGGTGATCAAGCAGGCGTACAGCGTCTTCCACCTGGGAGATCAGCTCGACCGGGCACAGGTTTCTCGGATCTGACGGCCGGGTACTGCCCGAGCCATGGAGCTGATTCTCTGGATTATCGCAGTCGTACTGGTGGTCGCCGGCATCCTCGCGCTGTTCCGCCGGCAGATCCTGTGGGGCATCGTCCTCATCATCGTCGGCCTGCTGGTCGGCCCGGGCGGCGTCAGCATCTTCAGCAGCTAGCCGCCGCATCCCTCAGCACCCCTGACCCGCCGGGGTCGTCGGGTCCGCAGGCTCCGTCCTCTCAGATCGGAGCGGGCGGGCGCGACGACCCCGGCGCTTCGCGTTCCGGCGGTCGTCCGGCCGGCCGCGTCGCCGGTCCGGCGGCCGGACGCGGGGCCCCGATCCGGGCCCCGCGTCCGCTGCCGGTCAGCAGCGCGGTACGCCGGGGATGTAGCCGTCGTAGCCGGTGTAGACGTACGCGTCGGAGATGTACCGGCCGGTGCCGATCCGGTCCCAGATCGAGCTGGTGCCGTAGGTGCCGGTGACCGTGGTGCCGCTGGTCTGGCAGTAGATGGTGACCTTCGCGCCGTCGGCGACCGAGCCGACCGCGGTGTAGTTGGTGCCCGGGCCGGAGCGGACGGTCAGGCTCACGCCGGAGGTGGTGTTGACCGTGCCCTCACCGGTGTTCGAGCCGGAGCAGCCGTTGTCGCTGGTGTACGTCTTGGTGCCCCAGTAGAGGGCGAGCGCCCCGTTGAACCGGACCTGGATGTCGTTGCCGTTGAGCCGCTGCTCGTAGTGCAGGTGCGGGCCGGTGGAGCCACCGGTGCTGCCCACGTACCCGATCACCCTGCCGTAGCCGACGGTCTGCCCGACGGAGACGTTGAAGCCGCTCAGGTGGGCGTAGTAGGTGGTGTAGCCGTTGCCGTGGTCGATCCGGACGTACTTGCCGTAGCTGGTGCCGCCGAGGTCGGTCACCCGGTCGACCGTGCCGGGCGCGCTGGCCACCACCGGGTCGCCCAGGTCGTCCGTGCGGTTGAAGTCGATCGCGTAGGCCGGGCTGTGGTCGGACCGGGTCTGGCCGGACCAGGACTGGTTGCAGGGGAACGGGACCTTGAAGGTCGGAGCCGCCATGGCCGGGGCGGCCGGGACCAGGATCGCCGCGAGGACGGCGCCCACGGCCGCGAGACTGAACCACCGCTTGCGCATCCACTTCCTCCTATGTTGAAAGTTTTCGATCAGCTGCGCTTAGCGTGACAGAAAGCTCCATCGATGGGAAGGGTCGTTCAGGAGGCCGGATCACCGGAGCGTGGGAGCGCGCCCACGAGCGGTGAGGAGGGTTTCGAGATTGTTACCTGGCCGTGTCCGGCAGGGGGGTGGACCGGGTGAGATGCAAGCGCTTACATGTGGGAACGACCATCGGACCGGCGCGCGTTCGATCCCTCCACGCGCCGGCTAGGAAGGAGATCGGCATGGCGTTTGCCAGATCGCGCCAGGCTCTCGCGATCGCCGGCGTACTGGGGCTGGCGATCGGCGTCACCGCCTGCGGCACCGGCAACGACAAGAAGAGCAGCAAGGCGAGCTCCCCCGAGTGCGCCGCATACGAGAAGTACCAGGGCCACGACGGCAAGAAGGTCAGCATCTACTCGTCCATCCGGGACATCGAGGCCGACCGCCTCGCGGAGTCCTGGAAGGAGTTCGAGAAGTGCACCGGCATCAAGATCGACCACGAGGGCTCTCCCGAGTTCGAGGCCCAGCTGCCCGTCCGGGTGGACGGCGGCAACGCCCCTGACCTGGCCTTCATCCCCCAGCCGGGTCTGCTCAAGCGGTTCGCCGACGCGGGCAAGCTCAAGCCCGTCGGCGCCGACACCAAGGCCATGGCCGAGGCCAACTACTCCCCCGACTGGCTGAAGTACTCCACCGTGGACGGCAAGTTCTACGGTGCCCCGCTGGGCTCCAACGTGAAGTCCTTCGTGTGGTATTCGCCGAAGATGTTCAAGGAGAAGGGCTGGACCGTCCCCGAGACCTGGGACGACCTCATCAAGCTCAGCGACACGATCGCGGCGAGCGGCATCAAGCCGTGGTGCGCCGGCATCGAGTCCGGTGACGCCACCGGCTGGCCGGCCACCGACTGGATCGAGGACCTCATGCTGCGCATGACGTCGCCCGAGGTCTACGACCAGTGGACCACCCACGCCATCCCGTTCAACGACCCGCAGGTCGCCGGGGCGGTCGACAAGGCCGGCCTGATTCTCAAGAACGACAAGTACGTCAACGGCGGCATCGGCAACGTGAAGAGCATCGCCACCACCGCCTTCGGCGAGGCCGGTCTGCCCATCACCAAGGGCAAGTGCGCCCTGCACCGGCAGGCGTCCTTCTACGCCAACCAGTGGCCGAAGGGCACCAAGGTGGCCGAGGACGGCGACGTCTTCGCGTTCTACTTCCCGGCCGTCGACCCGGCCAAGGGCAAGCCGGTGCTGGGCGGTGGCGAGTTCGTCACGGCCTTCGCCGACCGTCCCGAGGTCCAGGCCGTGCAGACCTACCTGGCCTCCGGCGAGTACGCCAACAGCCGCGCCAAGATCGGCGACTGGGTGTCGGCGAACAAGAAGCTCGACCTCGCCAACGTCCCGAACCCGGTGGACAAGCTCTCCGTCCAGATCCTCCAGGACCCGAAGACCGTCTTCCGCTTCGACGGCTCGGACCTGATGCCGGCCGCGGTCGGCGCGGGCACCTTCTGGAAGGGCATGGTCGACTGGATCAACGGCAAGGACACCGCCACGGTCCTGAACGGCATCGAGAGCAGCTGGCCGAAGTGATCTGACCCGGTGGTCCGGTCCGCGCGAGCGGGCCGGACCACCGTCGGTCGATCCAACCCGAGGGAGGGTCGATGGAGTTCGACTTCGCGGAGGAACAGCCCAAGTTCCTCATGCTGATGTACGGGCTGATCGCTTTCGTCGCGGTGGTGGGCGGTCTGCTCCTGCTCCTCGACGTGGTGCCGGCCTGGTTCGCCCGCCGTCGCGACGCGCAGCTGATCGCGGCGGCGACGAGCGGCGCACCGCTGCCCCGCCGGCGGAAGCCGCGGGAGGGGCTGTTCGCGCTCTTCTTCCTGCTGCCGACGCTGCTGTTCCTCGTCGTCGGACTGGTGGTGCCGGCGATCCGCACGACGCTGCTCTCGTTCATGGACCGCGACAGCAGCAACTGGGTGGGACTGCAGAACTACGGCTGGATGTTCTCCGAGGGCTCGATCGTCCGGGTGCTGATCAACACCCTGATCTGGGTGCTCCTGGTGCCGCTGGTCGCCACCACGTTCGGCCTGATCTACGCGGTGCTGGTGGATCGGGCCCGACTCGAGGCGGTCGCCAAGTCCCTGATCTTCCTGCCGATGGCGATCTCGTTCGTCGGCGCCAGCATCATCTGGAAGTTCGTCTACGCGTACCGGGGCGACGGGCAGGAACAGATCGGCCTGCTCAACCAGATCATGGTCAGCCTCGGCGCCGAGCCGAGGCAGTGGCTGCTCGACTCGCCACTGAACACCCTGCTGCTGATCGTGATCATGATCTGGATCCAGGCCGGCTTCGCCATGGTGGTGCTCTCCGCGGCGATCAAGGCCATCCCGGCCGACATCGTCGAGGCCGCCCGGCTCGACGGGGTCACCCCGTGGCAGATGTTCTGGCAGATCACCCTGCCGAGCATCCGACCGGCGCTGATCGTGGTGGTGGTGACGCTCTCCATCGCCACGCTCAAGGTCTTCGACATCGTCCGGACCGCCACCAACGGCAACTACGAAACCAGCGTGATCGCGAACGAGATGTACAACCAGGCGTTCCGGTACGGCGAGAACGGGCAGGGGTCGGCCCTGGCGGTCTTCCTCTTCGTCCTGGTCGTCCCGCTCGTGATCTACCAGATCCGCAACCTGCGTCAGCAGCGGGAGGGCTGAGATGACCACCGCCACGCCCACCGTCGGAGCCGGCGTCCAGGCCACCGGGGGAATCACCCGGGCCGCCCGGGTCCGCAAGCGGCTGAACAGCCGTACCGCCACCCTGGTCTCGATCGTCATCGCGCTGCTCTGGACGGTGCCGACCTTCGGCCTGTTCATCTCCTCCATCCGGCCGGAGGACCAGATCAAGACCACCGGCTGGTGGACGTTCTTCAGCGATCCGCAGTTCACTCTGGAGAACTACCGGGAGGTGCTGTTCGGCACCTCCTCCTCGTCCGGCCAGCTCGCCAGCTACTTCATCAACTCGCTGGCGATCACCATCCCGTCGGTGCTCTTCCCGACGGCGTTCGCGGCGCTGGCCGCGTACGCGCTGGCCTGGATCAACTTCAAGGGGCGGGACTGGCTCTACATCGCGATCTTCGCGTTGCAGATCGTGCCGCTGCAGATGGCCCTGGTGCCGCTGCTGAAGTTCTTCTCCACCGGCGTCACCGTCGGCGGTGTCCAGGTGCTGCCGGCCTGGGATCTTGTCGACGAGCAGAAGTTCGCCCAGGTGTGGTTCGCGCACACCTGCTTCGCGTTGCCGTTCGCGGTGTTCCTGCTGCACAACTTCATCGCGCAACTGCCCGGGGACCTGATGGAGGCGGCCCGGGTCGACGGGGCCACCCACCCGAAGATCTTCCGCACCATCGTGCTCCCGCTGATCACGCCCGCGCTGGCCGCGTTCGGCATCTTCCAGTTCCTCTGGGTCTGGAACGACCTGCTGGTCGCGCTGATCTTCGCGGGCGGCCGCAGCGAGACCGCCCCGCTGACCGTCCGGCTCGCCGAGATGGCCGGCACCCGGGGCAACGAGTGGCAGCGGCTCACGGCCGGCGCGTTCGTGTCGATCGTCGTACCGCTGATCGTGTTCCTGTCCCTCCAGCGCTACTTCGTGCGCGGCCTGCTCGCCGGCAGCGTCAAGGGCTGACCCGCTGTTCCGCCGCCGCCGGCCCGGCGGCGGCGGACGCGGGGCGGAGCGGGGGGAACACCGATGACGAAGATTGACGACGTCGCCCGCCTGGCCGGGGTCTCCACGGCCACCGTCTCCCGAGCGCTACGCGGCCTCCCGACGGTCTCGGCGGCCACCCGGCGCCGGGTCCTCGCCGCCGCCGAGCAGCTCCAGTACGCGGTCTCGCCGAGCGCCTCCCGGCTGGCCGGCGGGAAAACCGGCACGGTCGGCGTCGTGGTTCCCCGGATCACCCGCTGGTTCTTCGGGACCGTCGTGGAGGCCGTCGAGGACTTCCTCCACGAGCACGGGTACGACCTGCTCCTCTACAACCTCGGTGGTCGGGAGCAGACCCGGCAGCGGGTGCTGCGGACCGCCAACCTGGACAAGCGGATGGACGCGATCATCCTGGTCGCCACCCCGCTGCGGCCGGCGGACGTGTCCGCGCTGACCAGGCTGGCCCTGCCGGGCGTGACCATCAGCTCCGGCAGCGGCGTGCCCGGCTGGCCCCGGGTACGCATCGACGACGTGGCCGCGGCGCGGACCGCCACCCGGCACCTGCTCGACCTCGGCCACACGCGGATCGCGCACATCTCCGGCGACCCGGACGACGAGTTGGCCTTCACCACGCACCTGGACCGCCGGCGCGGCTACCAGGACGCGTTGCGTGGGGCCGGCATCCGGCCCGACCCGAGCCTGGACGTCGAGTCGCAGTTCACCATCGACGGCGGCATCCGGGCCACCGCCGAGCTGCTGGCCCGGGGCGAGCCGCCCACCGCGATCTTCGCCGCCTGCGACGAGATGGCGATGGGCGCGATCACCGCGCTGCGGGACGCCGGGCTGCGGGTGCCGCACGACGTCAGCGTGATCGGCGTCGACGACCACGACCTGGCCGGGGTGCTCGGGTTGAGCACCGTCGCCCAACCGGCGGCGGAGCAGGGGTTGCTCGCCGCCCGGATCCTGCTCGACCCGCTCGGCGTGCGCACCGCCGAGCCGTACCCGGGAGTGGTGCCGCGACAGCGCCTCGGGGACGCCGACGGCGACCCGCCCACGCCGTCCGTGATCCTGCCCACTCGGCTGGTGGTGCGGGAATCGACCGCGCCACCGCGGGCACACTGAACGGATTCGGCCGTCCGGGTGGCGGCCGGGAACAACCGTCCGGCCGTCGGACGGCCACCGCTCGACACAGGGGAGAAGGCTCTGAACACCGACGCGACACAGCAGGAAACGGCCGGCGGTCCGGCCACCGGTTGGTGGACCGAGGCCGTCATCTACCAGATCTATCCGCGCTCGTTCGCCGACGCGAACGGCGACGGCATCGGCGACCTCCCCGGCATCACCGCCCGCCTCGGCCACCTGGCCGAGCTGGGGGTCGACGCGGTCTGGCTGTCCCCGTTCTACCCGTCCCCGCAGGCCGACGCCGGGTACGACGTGGCCGACTACCGGGACGTCGACCCGCTCTTCGGCACCCTGGCGGACGCCGACAAGATGATCGCCGAGGCGAAGGCGCGCGGGCTGCGGGTGATCGTCGACCTGGTGCCCAACCACACGTCGTCCGCGCACCGCTGGTTCCAGGCGGCCGTCGCCGCCGGGTCGGGCAGCCCGGAGCGGCAGCGGTACGTCTTCCGGGACGGCCGCGGCGCGCAGGGTGCCGAGCCGCCGAACGACTGGCAGAGCGTCTTCGGCGGCCCGGCCTGGACCCGGCTGCCCGACGGGCAGTGGTACCTGCACCTGTTCGACCCCGGCCAGCCGGACCTGAACTGGGAGAATCCCGAGGTCCGGGCCGAGTTCCTGGGCATCCTCCGGTTCTGGCTGGACCGGGGGGTGGACGGCTTCCGGGTGGACGTGGCGCACGGCCTGATCAAGCAGGCCGACCTGGCCGACTGGGAGGAGCAGCCGGCGATCCTCTCCGGCCCCGAGGTGGACAAGCCCCGCCCGCCGATGTGGGACCAGGACGGCGTGCACGAGATCTACCGGGAGTGGCGGCGGCTGCTCGACACGTACGGCGGGGAGCGCATCCTGGTCGCCGAGGCCTGGGTGGAGCCGGCGGAGCGGCTGGCCCGCTACGTCCGGCCCGACGAGATGCACCAGGCGTTCAACTTCGAGTACCTGCTCGCCGCCTGGACCGCCCCGGCCCAGTACGCGGTCATCACCCGCTCACTGGAGGCCACCGACGCGGTCGGTGCGCCCACCACCTGGGTGCTGTCCAACCACGACGTGGTCCGGCACGCCTCCCGGCTGGGCCTGCCGATCGGCGCCCCCCGGCCGAACGGGATCGGCATCGGCGACCCGCAACCCGACGCCGCGCTCGGCCTGCGCCGGGCCCGGGCGGCCACCCTGCTGATGCTGGCCCTGCCCGGCTCGGCGTACCTCTATCAGGGCGAGGAGCTGGGCCTGCCGGAGCACACCACGCTGCCGGACGAGGTGCGGCAGGACCCGACCTGGGAGCGCAGCCAGCACACCGAGCGGGGCCGGGACGGCTGCCGGGTGCCGATCCCGTGGGAGGCCGACGCCCCGTCGTACGGCTTCGGGCCGACCGACGCGAGCTGGCTCCCGCAGCCCCCGATCTGGGCCGAGTACGCCCTCGACCGGCAGCGCGGGGTGCCCGGCTCGACGTACGAGCTGTACCGGACGGCGCTGCGGCTGCGCCGCGAGCACGGGCTGGGCGCGGGCGCGCTGCGCTGGCTCTCCTCCGGCGACGAGGTGCTCACCTTCACCAACGCCGGGCTCACCGTGCTGACCAACTTCGGCACGGCACCGGTGCCCCTCCCGGCCGGCGCCGAGGTCCTGGCCGCCAGCGCCCCGTTGGAGGACGACGCCGTCCCCACCGACGTCACGGTCTGGTACCGCGCCTGACCCGTCAGGAGGGGCCCCTGGTACAACGCGAGGCGTTAACCGGGGGCCCTTCCTCACAGGCGGTCGGCGCGAGTGTGCAGGAGGTCGTGGACCTGCCCGATGTCGCGCGGCGAGGTACGGGCGGCGAGCCAGTACATCAGGCCGGTCGGGATGAAGAAGAGCTGGAACGCGGCCAGCCCGACGGCGTAGTTCAGCGGCGGCGGGAAGGCCGCCCGCAGCGCGTGGAAGGCCACCCCGACCAGTCCGTTGCCGGCCGCCCGGCCCACCCCGTTGACCAGGTTGCCCAGGCTGTAGACGGTGCCCCGGTGCTCGGGCGGGTTGACGTCGGCGATCAGCGCGAACCAGTTCGGCGAGTTCGCGGAGGTGAGCGCGAGCGCGAGCACCGCGGTCAGCAGGCTCAGCCCGACGGTGGGCTCGGTGACCACGCTGGCCAGCACCGCGGCGATCACCGCGCCGGAGCTGCCGCCGTTCGGCACGTCGATCCGGATCGGCACCAGGAACAGGACCAGATAGAACGGCACGGCCGCGAGGATGCCCACCGCCGCGACCAGGGCCCGGCCGCTGGGCGTACGCCGCTGGAGCGCGTCGCCGGCCAGCCCGCCCACGATGGACAGCACCCCGCCGAGCTGGAACAGGGTGGCGAAGACGCTGCCCACCACGACCGCGGTGGCCGGTGAGTAGCCCTGCGCCTCGGCGCGCTGGGCGAACAGCACCGGTAGCCAGACCAGCGAGCCGAACGCCGCCTGCGCGGTCAGCCCCTGGAGAATCAGCCAGCGGTTGGTCCGCCGGCCCAGGATCCGCGGCAGGTCGGCCCGGCTGATCCGGTAGTCGTACTCGGCGCCGGCGTCGAGGGCCGCGGCCAGTTCCGGCTCGCTCTGCCCGCGCCGGATGTCGTACGTGAACAGGTAGGCCACGGTGGCGGCCACGCCGACCACGGTGAGCAGCAGGAACGGCCGCCGCCAGTCGGTGGCGCCGAGGATCCCGCCGACGAGGGTTCCGGCGAGGGTGCCGACGCCCTGCGACAGCCCCCAGAAGCTCATCACCAGGCCCCGGCGGCGGGGCGAGATCAGGTCGGTGACCACCGAGAAGCCGACGGAGCCGACCGCGCCCAGGCCGACCGCGGCGACGAGTTGGGCGACCAGGAACGTCGGGTAGTGCTGGGCGAGCGCGCTGCCGCCGGTGCCGGCCGCCCAGGTCAGCGTGCCGACCATCAGCAGCGGCTTGCGGTTGGTCCGGTCGCCCACGTACGCCCAGCCGACCGCGGCGACCGCGCTGACCAGGAAGCTCACCGCGGTCACCAGGCCGAGCAGCCGCTGCGGCACCCCCAGCGCGCCGGAGATCGGCACGTACAGCGGCGGGACCAGGCCGATCGCCACGTTGTCCAGCGAGGCGAGCACCACGAACACGACCACGCTGTAGAACCGGTGGACCGCTCCCCCGCCACGGATCGCACGCACAGCGAGCCACGCTACGCCATCTGGTCGCGTTATCCCCCGGGCGCCGTCGCGCGCCGAGCCGGCGGCGGCAGCGGGAGCCCGGCCGCCAGCCGCGAGTCGGCGTCCCGGGCGCTGGGGTGGGCGACTCCGTGGAGCAGGTCGGCGGCTTCCCGCCAGGCGGCCAGCGCGCCGTCGTGGTCACCCTGTTCGTCCCGGATGTCACCGAGCATCAGCAGGGTCCTGCCCAACCACCGTTCGCCCTCGTTGCGGCCGACGCTGATCGCCGCGGCCAGCAGGTCCGCCGCCGCCGCCAGCCGACCCGCCCGGCGACGCGCGGCAGCCAGTACGCTCAGCGCCTCGGCGGCGGCCGTCGGATACCGGATCGCCTCGGCGATGGCCAGTGCCTGCTCGGCCGCCACCACGGCCTCCGCGTCGCGCCCGGCCGCCAGGTAGATGCCGGCGAATCGGTACAGCGTGATCACCTCACCGTACGGGTCACGCAGCTCGCGGAAGATCGACAGAGTGGTGGTGAGCAGTTCGATCGCGTCCGCGAACCGGCCGGCATCGTGATAGACGCGGGCGAGGCCGTTCATGGCGTCGGCCTGGCTGCTCCGGCTGTCGCAGGCCGTGTAGAGGTCAAGCGCCCGCCGCAACTGCTCCTCCGCCTCCCGCAGCCGGCCGTGCTCGCGTTCGATCGCCCCGAGGTGCTGCCGGGCGCGGGCGGCGCACCACAGGCTGCCGACCCGCTCGGCCAGCACCAGAGCCCGCTCCGCCGCCTGCCGAGCGTGCGGCAGGTGCCCCAGGAAACCCCGCAGGTAGGTCAACCGGTTGAGGGCGTGTGCCTGGCCGCAGTCGTCGTCGAGCGCCTCGAACAGTTCCGCCGCCCGCTCGGCGCAGCGGACGGCGTCGGGGACGGCGAGGTATTCGTCGGCCCGGCTGCGGTACAACATCGCCAGCGCCGTCATGCGCCGGTCACCGGCCCGTTCGGCCGCCGCCTCGGCGAGCGAGTTGATCGACCGCCAGACGTCGACCGCGCCGCGCATCTCGAGGAACGGCCCGAGCACGTGCGCCAGCGCCCCGCACAGCTCGTCCAGCCCCAGGTGGTACGCCTGGCGTACGCCGGCCAGCAGCGATTCGCTCTCCGCCTCGTACCAACGGACCGGGTCGGTCGCCGCGGCGGACGGCACGGCCGGATCGAGCAGCATGGTGCCGGTGATCGCCGGCTCCAGCCCCGGGAACTGCTTGTCGGGCAGGCCCCGCATCGCGGACAGCGCGTAGCCGAGCCACGCGTTCAGGCCCGCCATCACGGCCGTACGCCGGGCCGCCTCGCCGATCCGGGCCGCCGCCCGTTCCCGCAGCAGCAACCCGACCAGGTCGTGGAACCGGTACCGGTCCTGGCCGGCGGCGTCCTGGCCGGCGTACTCGACGATGCGGTGCTCCACCAACTGGTCGAGCAACGCCTCGGCGACCGCGACGGGCCGCTGCAGCACCGCCCCGGCGGCCCAGCCGGGAAAGCTCGGTACGGCCAGCAACGCCAGCAGCTGCCCGGCGCGGTCGGCGTCCGGCTCCAGGCCGCGGAAGCTGAGTTGCAGGCTGGCGCGTACCTCCAGGTCACCGTGGTGCAGCTCGTCCAGGCGATGCTGGTCGGCCAGCCGGTCGGCGAGCCGGTGCAGGGACCAGTGCGGCCGGCTGGCCAGCCGGGCGCCGACGATGCGTACCGCCAGCGGCAACCACCCGCACAGTTCAAGGAGGCGGGTCGCGACCGACGGTTCGGCCGCCACCCGTTCCGCACCCACCATCGCCCGCAGCAGCGCCAGCCCGTCCTCGTCGGGCAGCACGTCGAGGTCCAGGTGGTACCCGCCCTCCACGTCCGTCAGGTGGGAGCGGCTGGTGACGAGCACCGCGCAGCCGGATCCGCCGGGCACCAGCGGGCGCACCTGTGCCGCGCTCGCCGCGTCGTCGAGCACCACCAGCACCCGCCGCTCCGCCGTGATGGAGCGGTAGAGCAGGATCCGTTCCTCGACGTCGTCGGGGATGGCGGCGCGGTGCGTGCCCAACGCGACGAGGACCCGGCCCAGCACCTCCGCCGGCTGCTGGGGCCGGTCATGGGTGCCGCGCAGCCCGACGTACAGCTGGCCGTCGGGAAAGCGGGCGCGCAGGCGGTGGCCCACGTGGGTGGCCAGCGCACTCTTGCCGACCCCCGGTATCCCGGAGATGATCACGACCGGAACGGCCGCGTCCACCGCCGGTCCGGCCTGGGTCAACCGGCGGCACAGCTCGTCCACCTCGGCGACCCGGCCGGTGAAGTCACCGACGTCCGCGGGAAGCTGGGCTGGAAGCGCGACGGGCGGGTACGCGACCTCGGCAGCCGGGCGCGGCTCGGGCTCGGCCGCCGCGTCACGGGCCGCCAGCCGGGCCGCCGGGTGCTGGTCATCGCCGGATCGATGATCGGTGCCGGCAAGGATGGCCCGCTCCAGCCGCTGCAGTTCGACGCCGGGCTCGATGCCCAGCTCGTCGGCCATGCGGCGGCGTCCGGCGCGGTAGACCTCCAGCGCCTCGGCCGTGCGCCCGACCGCGTCCAGCGCGGTCATCAGTTGCCCGCGCAGCCGCTCGCGCAGCGGGTGTTCGGCCACCAGCCGGGTCAGCTCCGGGACCAGCTCGGCGTGCCGGTTCAGCGCGAACTCCGCGTCGACCAGCTTCTCCGTGGTGGCCAGCCGCAGCTCGGCCAGCCGGTGTGCCTCGGAGGCGGCGAACGGCGACGGCACGTCGGTCAGCTCCGGCCCTCGCCACAGCGCCAACGCGGCACGCAACGCCGCCGCCCTGACCTTCAGCGGCAGCCCGTCCTGGTCCGCGTCGCGCAGCAACTGTTCGACCCGCGCCAGATCGAGCTGTTCGTCCTCGATCCGCAGCAGATAGCCGGGACTGCGGGTGACCAGCAGGCGATCACCGCCCGGTCGGCCGGCGTCGCCGAGCAGCCGGCGCAGCGACGACACGACCGTCAGCACCTGTTCCCGGGCGGTCGCCGGAGGCGACTCCGGCCACAGTCCGTCGATCAGCTCGTCGACCGAGACCACCCGGTTGCGCCGCAGCAGCAGCGCGGCCAGGACGACGCGCTGGCGGGCGCCCGGCAGTGGGATCAGCCCCGATCGCCCCCGCACCTCCAGCGAGCCGAGCACGTTGAAGGCGAAATCAGGTGTGCGGATGCCGTGCTGCTCCCCGGCGGTCTCGCGGTCCACCGGGTCCACCCCGGAAGTCACCGCGCCCCGGATCCGCGCCCTGGCCGGGCTTCCCGAACCCGATCGTTCAGCACCGTCCACATCACGCACCTGCCCGTCCGGTCGCCAGCAGAGCCGCGTCAGCGGGAGCCGCCCCGTCCGTTCGACGAGGCGCTACCCCGTACGATATCGATCAATGCGTCTGGCGTGGTCGGTGCTTGGTCACGGAGCGGTAACGGCGGTCCGCCACCGGAGCGACGACCTCCGGTGGCGGACCTGGTGAGCGCGGGGTCACCCCGCTCGACACATCCTTACCGGTCCTCCTCCCATCCGGCGGAGAACCAGATGGCCGCCAGCAGGACTACCAGCGGCAGCACCGGCCACCAGCTCGCGGGAAGCAGCGCGCTTCCCAGGGCGAGGAACGCGATCACGCCGAGGAGAAAGAGCCAGCCACGCCGGGAGCCGAACAGCAGCCGGAACCGTTGCCGTACGCCCATGAGACCTCCCGCCCCAACTCCGCTCACGGCCACCACGTCCGCTTGGCCCTGAAGATGTACCGGTGGGCCCCGGCGATGTGCTCCAGCGGCCCCGGGCTGCCCTTGATGCCCTTCGCCACCCGGGCCATCTTGAAGGCGCGGGAACCCGCGGTGAGGCGGGCACCGTACCCACCGAGCAAGGCTCCCACGGCGCCTCGCTGCAGCATCGTGCCGACGCGGAAGTCCTTGGTGCCCGCGGTGCCCGCCGCGTACGAGCCCATCCCGGACGCCGCACCGACCAACATGACACAGGCGATAGCGGTAGCCCCGCAGGCCAGCGCCCCGAGTGCGGCGCCGATCCCGACCCCGATCATCGCGTAGGTCCGCCAATTGTTCTTGAAGTGGTTGCCCACCGCCTTCGCCGCACCGGTGACGGCATGTCCCGCCGCCTTGCGGCAGGCGCTGCTCCAGAAGCTGGTCAGCTTGCACCGCTGGTGCTTCTGCTTCTCCTTGGCCGCGGCCTCGCGGGCCTTCTTCGCCAGCGCCTCGCGCGCCTTGCGGGCAGCCTCCTCCCGGGCGTGCTTGGCGGCGTACTCCCGGGCCAGGCGCCGGGCCTCCGCCGCCTTCCGCATGTAGTCACAGCCGTCGCAGTAGTGGCGCGACGACGACGATGACGAAACCGGCCTGGAGTAGTCGCAACCGTCGCAGTAGTGGTGCGCCGCCGGGGAGGGCTTCTTCGCCTTCTTCTTGGCCTTCTTCGCGGGCTTCTTCTTGGGCGGCGGGTTGTTGTAGCCGCCGCAGCCGTCGCAGTAGTGGCCGCCGGGCAGCACCCGCCACTGCCCGTCCGGGTCGCTCATCGTGACCGGGGTGTTGTCGGCGTACGCGTACCCGTTCATCTGCTGTGGGGTGTCGGTGCCGATGACCGGGTCCACCGAGATGAACCGGCCGGTGTCCGGGTCGTACTCGCGGGCACCGAGATGGGTCAGCCCGGTGGTGGCGTCGACCGTGCCGCCCACGTACCCCTTCTGGTCCGGCCAGCTCGCCGGAGCCGTGCCGCGCAGCTCGCCGAAGGGCAGGTAGCGGCGTTGGGTCAGGGCCAGGTCGTCGGCGTCGACGGCCAGTTGCGCCGTCCCGTGCTGGTCCTCCGCCTCGAACGAGAGCCCGCCCGTGGTGGTGCGCACCGCAGTGGTCGAGCCGATGTCGTAGTACCGGGTCGCCGTCACCACGTCCGTGGACCTGGCGAGCCGCAGTTCCGTGTTGTCGAGGTAGAGGGTGACGGCATCCGGCTCGCGGCGGATCAACCGGTCCCCGTCGGCGTCGTACAGGAACTCCGTGACCTTGCCGCCCTCGGTGACCGAAGCCAGGTCGCCTTCGGTGTCCCAGACCAGGCTCTGGGCGGAGCCACCGACCGTACGCCCGGTGGTGTTGCCGGTCGCGTCGTAGGTGTAGCTGTTCGTCCGACCGCCGGTCGTCACGGTCGAGAGCGCGTGCGGCCGGGTCGACCCGGCAGCCGGATAGGTGGAGGTGCTGGTGGTCCCGGCGCCGGTGGTGGTGTCGTAGTTGGTCTCGCTGAGCCGGTTGCCGGTCTTGTCGTAGGTCCACGACTGCCAGTACGGTGCGGGCCCGCCGA
This sequence comes from Micromonospora sp. RTBAU3-60, assembly GCF_054963695.1. Taxonomy (NCBI): domain Bacteria; kingdom Bacillati; phylum Actinomycetota; class Actinomycetes; order Micromonosporales; family Micromonosporaceae; genus Micromonospora; species Micromonospora sp. RTBAU3-60. The sequence goes on from NZ_JBUEGB010000009.1 coordinate 120,776, forward strand.
GGACGTCCACCCCGGGCGCGGCCGCACAGTTGTCGGTCGCCGTCCAGGCGGTGGTGAGCCGGCGCAGGTCGTCGTACCGGAAGCACTGGGTGTCGGCCACGCCGCCGGAGGGGGTGTCGGCGATCCGGGTGACGTTGCCGGCGCCGTCGTAGGTGTAGGTGACGTCGGCCAGGTGCAGCGGCGACACGTTGCGATCCACCACCGTCCGGCTGAGCTTGCGGGTCGCGTCGTCGTAGAAGAACGTCTGCGCGATCTGCTTGCCCGACACCGCCTGCATGGTGTACTGCAACGGCTCGTCGTAGGGGCTGTAGGTGGCCGAGACGAGCAGCGTGGACAGACCCGTCTGCGCCGTTTGGAGCCGACCGTCCGCGTCGTAGCTGTACCGCAGGGTCTCCGGGGCGAGGCCGCCGGCCGCCGGGTACGAGACGGACAGCGGGTCGCCGGTCGGGGTGTACCCGGTGTTCACCCGGTAGCTGCCGGCCAGCTTGCCCTCCACCGCCGGGATGGTGACCGTGCTGCCCAGCGAGCGGTAGCGGGAGTCGTAGCCGTTGACCGACGTGGTGTAGGCGTTGCCGTTGACGTACCGGGTGGACGAGGCGGCCTGCCCCTTCACCACGGTCCCGTTGCTCAGGGTGTCGTAGGTCCAGTCCGCCAGCTTGGGACCGGAGGTCGACCCGGCGTACATGGCGGTCTTGCGACCGAGCCCGTCGTACGTGTAGGCCAGGGTGGCGCCGCGCGCATCGGTGGTGGTCAGCACCTGGTCGGCGTTGTCGTAGGTGTAGGTCGTGGTGCCCTTGTCCGGGTCCTCCTCCTGCACCTTCCGGCCCCGCAGGTCGTAGGTGTACCGCCAGACGTTGCCCACCGGGTCGGTGATGCTGGCCAGCTCACCGGCCCTGGTGTACGTGTAGCGGGTGGCGTCGTAACCGCCGCCCGGCGTACCGCCGGAGTGCTGGCGCAGCTCGGTTGTCCGGCCCTCCGGATCGGTGATCGTCGTAGTGGCCGTGCCGCCCGCCGGCGGGGTGACCGAGACGCGGTCGCCGCCGTAGCTGGTGGTGGTGCGCCACTTCTCCGCGCCGAAGGAGAGGAAGATCTCCGCCGTCTCCCGCTCGTTGCCGTCGTAGACGGTCCGGGTCTGGGCCGGCACGGCGTTGTCGTCGACGGTCAGCAGGGTGGTGCCGGCGGTGCCGTCGTTCCAGTAGGCCGCGTTGCTCTTCACCTCCAGGCCGCGGGAGTCGTAGAAGGTGTCCGTGACGATCCGGCCGCCGCCCGCGGCGGGCTGCTGTGTCTGGCGTTCCCGCAACTGGCCGTCGTAGAACGCGTACTCCTTGTCATAGGTGTCGTCGTCGCGGATCGTCTCGGTGGTGACCACGTTCGGCGCGGTGGCCCGGATGAGGTAGGAGAACTTCATGTTGGGCGTGGCGTCGCCCGCCTTGGAGCGGTCGGGGAGCCAGACCGCGGCGGATCGGCCGAGCGGGTCGTAGGTCAGGTCGGTCCGCCGGCCGTTCGGATCCACGATCGCGGTCTCCGCGCCCCACGCCGGCTCGAACGTGGTGGCGGTGGCGTGCCCGAGCGGGTTGGTGACCGTGGTCGCGGTGACCGGGCCGGTGGTCGGGGTGAAGACCGTGCTGGTCCTGCGATCCAGCTCGTCGAACGTGTCCAGGGTGCGCCCGTAGTTGTCGTACGTCGCCCGGGAGGCCTGCACGTAGACCGGCGTGCCGTTCGAGTACGACGCCAGCTCCTGGGTCAGGGTCTCGTCGCCCTTCGTCGGCGCGGTCCCGAAGGTGGTCGAGCCGTCGTAGAAGGTGCGCGTGTCGGAGAGGACATCCGCCGGGCGGGACGGTGTCACCGTGCAGGCCACGCGGACCCGCTCGACCCGCACCTCGTAGTCGATCATCCACTTCGCGGTGTCCCGGGCGTACGTGGTGCGGTTGCACTCGTCGTCGGCGCTCGTCGCGGTGTCGCCGAGGTCGTTCACCTCGGTCGGCAGCCCGTACGAGTCGTAGCTGGTCTGCACCTCGGTGCGCCGCCAGCCGCCGGTCGACAGCGCGAGCCGGCTGCGCTTGCGCGCGATGCCGGTGAGGTACGCCTTGGTCGCGCCGTGCGTGGCGGTGGCCGCCGAGATCCAGGGATCGTTGATCTCGCCGTTCAGCACGGTCCCGCCGACCCCGTCGTAGGTCATGCTCTCCCGGGCCAGGCCGGCCAGGCTCGGATGGTCGGCGACCGACCCGCCCTCCGAGTCGCCGACCGAGACGCTGCGGGTGCCGCTGGACAGCTTGTCCCCGTCCATCCCGCGCAGGTAGAGCGTCTCGCGCAGCGAGCGCACCCCGCCGGGGGCGCCGTGGGTCACCCGGACCCGCGCGAAGCCGCGCCACTCGCCCCAGGTGCGGTACTTCGCCGGGGTCAGTTCGTTGTCGTCGTGGTGCCAGGCGCCGCCGCCGAGGTACTCGTAGTCGGTCTGCTCGATCCCGGCCACGCCGGACTGGTCGTCCTCGAGGACCTGGACCGCGACGTACTTGTGGAACCAGTCGAGCTGCGGCTGCAGCGCGCCCTCCGGCACCCAGTACTGCGGGAAGCAGCGCTTGGTGTTGGTGTCCGGGGTCGGGGCGGCCGCCCGGGTGCACTCCCGGCCCGAGTAGTTGACCCGCAGGTGCCCGCCGGACTCGTCGTACACGTCGGTCACCCGCCACTTGTACAGCGGCGGGATGCCCTCCAGCGCGTCGACCCGGTTCTCCAGCTGCACGCCCTCGAAGGTCACCGCCGGCAGCGCCAGGCTGCCGCCGACCTGGCCGGTGCGGGTGATGGAGGCCAGCCAGAGTGACGGCGACGTGCCGTCGCCCGGGGCCCGGTACTGGTAGCCCAGTTTCCAGCTGTTCACGTTCCCGGTCCCGGACACCCGGGTGGTCACGCTCGCCAGCCGCTTGCGGGTCCAGAAGGTCGGGGCGAACCGGTCGGTGCAGCTCGCGCCGGCGTCGCAGTTCTGGTCGTACGGCACGTCCGGCCAGTTCTTCGCGGTGTCCTTGGTGATCGTCCCGGTGCCGCAGGTCGCCCCGTCGGCGCACCGCTCCTCCGCGGTGAAGACCACCTGCATCGGGGCCGTCGTCGAATAGACTGTGTCCGACCGCTGCCCGTAGTCGATCCGGCTCAGGTAGCCGCCGCGGACGTACGCCGTGCCGGCCGTCGCGGTCAGGTTACGGCCGTAGTAGTTCGATTCCTTCGTGTACCAGTACGACATCGCGTTGCCGTTCGAGTCCACGACGTAGTCCAGGTTCCACCGCCACGCCTGGTTGCAGTACGACGACGCGAAGGTGCTCGCGTGGCACGGCTCACCGCTGTCGTCGCCGAACACCGGCGCCGTCCAGACCGACTCGGTCACCGCGGCGTTGGTGGTCCAGCCCGGCAGCCGGTGCAATCCGTAGAAGTACTGGGTGCCGTCCCGGGAGGTGATCTTCCAGTACTCCCCGTTGTCGTCCCCGTTCGTGGCACCGGTCAGGCGCTCCACCCGGGAGCCGTCGTCGTTGCGCGGATGCCACGCGCCGGTGGTGTCGTCCTTCACCAGCTCCACGGTGCGCCCACCGAGCGAGAGGAAGGCGTTGTCGGTCTCCCAGCACAGGTCGTACGGCTTCGGGCTGAACGAGACGTCGTCGGAGCACGAGCCGTACCGCCGCTCGATGAAGCCCTCGCTGAAGTCCCAGCCCTCACCGACCCAGGACGACTGGTTGTTCGTCGACACCGTGCGCCCGTCCACGCTGCCCGACGAGTACGCCAGCGTGAGGTCGGGCTCCGGCCCGCCGAAGGCGGGCACCTCCTCCATCGGGTACGACCAGCTGAAGTCGCCGGCCGAGCCGCCGGCCTCCCAGGACGACGACGCCGACAGGGCGCTCGCCTTGTAGTCCCCGGCGCTGCCGGACGCCGTGGCGGTGGCCGCCAGCACGGTGGGCGTGGCGCCCACCGGGGTGTCGGCGGTCAGCCGCCCGGAACGGACGTCGTTACGGGACGGCAGTGGCGTACCGGCGCGGCAGTCCGGGCGCTCCGGGGTGGTCAACGCGCACGCCGGGAGGCGCACCAGGCGCAGCCGGGAGCCCCAGTCGCCGCCGTACGCGTCGCGGAACCCGGAGTAGTCCACCTCGACGGAGGCGCCGGGCGTGCCGGCCGCCGCCGCGCCGCTCCCGGTGGCGGCCACCGTGAGCAGCAGGCCGCGCAGGTCGGCCCGGCGCGCGGCGTCCTGGCCGAGCACCTCCACCCGCAGGCCGTCCGGCTGAGCGGCGCCGGCCGCGCCGACCCGCACCGGCAGGCTGCCCGCGGGGACCGGACGCGTCCCGGCCGCCGCGGACAGGCCGCCGGCCAGCGCGTCCTTGCGGTCCGCGGCGGACAGCCCGGCCAGGTTCGCCGGCAGCGCCACCTCGGCGACGCCGGGAGCCGGCCAGGACGCCGCGGGCGCGAACCGCCGCGCCGCGGTGGAGGACCGCGCCGACGGGGGTACGAAGTCCCGGCCGGGCACCGACCGTTCCCGCGCCACGTCAGGCTTCCACCTGAGCGGGGCCGCCGCGGCCGGTTTCGCCGGCACGGTCAGTGCTCCGGCCGCCAGGGCGGACGCCACCGTGCCGGCCAGCACCGCCGCCAGCCGTCGGCTGATCGGGCGCATCCGTCGCCGGCGCGCACGACTCGTCACGATCGTTCTCATCACCGATTCCCTCCCGTGTCGTGCGGCCGGCCGGCTCACCCGGCCTGCGCGGTGTACAGATCCCAGATCGCCTGGTCGCTCAGCGGCCCCGCGTACGCGCGGGCGTCGTCCACCGCACCGGTGAGGTACTGCTGGAACGTCACGCCGGCCGAGCCCCGGCCGATCCGCACCGCACCGCCGGCCTGCCAGGTGCCGGCGAAGTACGACTCGGCGACGAACTGGCCGTCGACGTAGAGCCGCAGCGCGTGCGCCTGCGCGTCGTACATCCCGGCGAGGAACGTCCAGGTGCCGACGGTCGGCGTGTCGAACTGGTCCACCGCCTCGCAGATCTCGGCGGAGGCCGAATCACCCACCGGGGTACGCATCGACCAGCGGTAGACCCCGGCCGCGGCGTCCCAGGACCAGCCGAGGTTGACGCCCCCGATGTTGCCGCCGTCCTGGCTGAGCGCGATCCCGTTCTTGGTCAGCGCGTCCGGCCGGACCCAAGCGGTCACGGTGTAGCTGCCGTCGGTCCGGATCGCCGGGGCGGTGGTGCTCAGCACCCCGTCGGCGAGCTGGACGGCGTTCCCGCTGACCCCGGCGATCCGGGTCACGCCGGTCGTCGACCAGGTGGCCGGGTGCCCGCCGACCGAGTCCGCGGCGGTCGTGCCGGAGGTCTCGTCCAGCTTCCACCGCCCGGCCAGGCGCGGCACCTGCTGGATCTCACCCGACAGCAACACCCGGTCGTAGAACCGCTCGGCGTCGAGGTCCCCGGGCCAGTAGTCGGTGAAGTTGCCGTTCCACTTCGACCGGCCCAGCTGCACCGGCCCGCTGCTGTTCCACGGCGTGGTGTAGCTGGCCGTGCCCTCCAGCACCCCGTTGACATAGAGCCGCAACTGCTGGGCGGGGGCGTCGTACACGCCGATCAGGTGGTACCACTCGCCCGCGACCGGCTTCGTGGTCGAGACCGCCTGGGTGGTGACGGGTGAGTCGGCGTCCCCGCTCATCCGCTTGAACTCCCAGTGCTGGTAGGTCGCGGAGTAGTACAACAGGAACGCCGCGCCCCGATTGCCGGGCTGGGACATCGCCGCGCCGTTCTTGGTGGTCCGGTCCAACCGGACCCAGGCGCTGACCGAGAACGACCTGGTGGCGTCCGGGACCAGGTCGGTGGTGCTGGCGTAGCCGGTGGCCCCGTCCAGGTTCAGCGCGCCGCCGGTGACCCCCTCGGTCCAGGCCGCGCCGCCGACGACGGTGGCGTGGTGGAGGCCGCCCGAGACGTCCTCGGCGACGGTGCCGTCACCGGTGTAGTCCAGCCGCCAGTCGGCGACCGGCCCGGACGGCTCGGTGGCGTAGAAGACCACGGTGGCGACCTCGGACCGGTTGCCCGCCTTGTCCACCGCCCGGGCGTGCATCCAGTTGACGAACCGGTCGGGTACGACGGTGACGTTGACCGGCGAGGTGGATCCGGACGGCGTCGCCTTCTTGGTCAGCGCGGTGACGTCACCGTTGACCGTGTACTCGTAGTACGACACGTCGGTGCCGCCGTTGGGGCCGAGGGTGACCGTGAGCCCGGCCCCCATGACGGCATTCGACTCGCCGTTGTCCGGGAAGCCGGTCGAGGTGACGGACGGGATCGGCGGGCGGGTGCTGTCCACCTGGAACTCGCAGAAGCTGCTCCACGTGCTGGTGTCGGTGCCGTCCTCGGCCCGTACCCGCCACTTGGCGATCGAGCCGTTGCTGAACGCGCCGGCGGGCACCGTCACGGCCACCACGGTCGGGGTCTTGCCGGCCACCGTCGCCGACGTCCAGCTGCCGACCGGTGCCGTGCCGCTCGCGGTCCACCACTCGAAGCGCGCCTTGACCGCGTTGTCCGCGTCGCTGACCGTGGCCCGCAGGGTCGGGGTCGCGGTGCCCAGCACCAGGCGGCCCGAGCCGGTGGTGCAGAGCGTCGAGTTGTCCGTGGTCAGGTTGGTCGGCGCGGCGGGCACCGTGTTGTACTCGATGGTGAAGGTCGGGTTGTTCCGGAACTTCTTCCACGACAGGGTGTCCCTGTTGGACTCCGCCGTCGACGACGCCCGCAGGCCCTCGTGGATGCTGCTCCAGCTGTTCTTGGCCGCTTTCTGCACATGCGCGGTGACGTTGAACTCCACCCCGCCGGCCGGGCAGCTCGACGAGTACCCCTTGGCCACGCTCTTCGCGTCGAGCTTGGTGATCCAGCTCGGCTGCCTGTTCCAGGTGGTCGTCGACCCGAACCCGCCGACCTCCCACGCCTGCACCTCACGGGTCGTGCACGAGCGCGACCACGTCTCGTACGTCTGCAGCGTCGCCTTCAGCACGTGCTTGCCCCGTACGCCGGAGGTGTCGATCTGGAAGAGCGACCGGGTCAGCTTGCCGTCCGTGGCGTCGTAGCCGACCCGGGCCACGTTCTCGGAGGAGCCGAGGTTGGCGCCGTTGTAGAAGGAGGTGTTCGGGTAGTTGCTCCACACCTGGGTCCAGTTGAGCCGGCTGCCCGACCAGGACGGGTCCAGATAGACCGGGTAGCGGGTGTCCGGCGCGGTCAGCAGGTCGCGGTCCGGCGCCAGGGTCAGCGCGTCGGCGGTGAGCGCGACGCCCATCGACCGAATCCGGCCGCCGGGCACGTCGGCGGCGCGGGGGCGGGCCTGTCCCGGCGCCGCCGCGGTCGCCTCCCCCGACGAGTCCCACATGTACGCCGCCGGGGCCCGGAACACCTCCCGCCCCGCCGCGTCGACGGCGGCCAGGTCGCCGCCCGCACCGGCCCGCACCGACAGGCCGGACCGGGTCACCGGGAACCGCAGCCGGTGCAGGGCCGGGTTCGCCGCCGCCTGGGCGGACTTGACGACCAGCAGCTGGGACAGGCTCTCGACCTCGGCCCGCAGCAGCAGGTCGACCCCCGGCAGCACCTCCCGGTAGGTGGCGGTGTTGCCGGCGAGGACGGGCGTCGGCAGCCGCCCCGGCCACGCCAACGCCAGTTCCGTCCCGTCGCGGCGCAGCCGCACCAGCGGCCCGCTGCCGCCGCCGGAGAACGCCATGTCCAGCGTCGTCGCGGCCGGCGTCACCGTGCCGTCCGCCCGGGCGTGCAGCGTGGTGTCCACCGGCACCCACTCCGCGCCGCGCCGCACCCGCTCCGGTACGACGGACTGCCGCATGGTGAAGGTGCCGTTCGGATTCGCGAAGACCTGGGTGTTCTCGGTCCGCAGGGCGGTCGCCTCGACCCGCTGACGGGTGGCGACGGCCGCGGCCCGGGCCGCTTCCTCGCCGAGGGCGGGCGCGGCGGCCGGCGCCGCGGCGGCCGCGGGCGCGGTCAGTAGGCCGCCCACGACGGCCAGCACCGCCACCAGCCCGGTACGGCGTGGACGGCGGGTCACGGAGGCTAACGGATTCCCGGCAGACATCGACGCCCCTCCCAGTCTTCAAGGTTCCTGGAGGGTCACGCACCGGCCTATCGCCGGACTACTCGCCGGCTATCACGGGGGCATCGCGTGGGGATGGCGGGACAGGGCTCCGCTGACGAGGCGCCGTCAGAGGTAGCCGCCGATCTCGACCGGCACCGCGCCGGCCGGGACCGCGCCGGCGCGCAGCGCGTACAGCTCCGCCAGGGTGGCGCCCTGCGGCGGGATCCCCGCCGAGCTGCCGAGCCACTCGGTCGCCTCGGCGTACGACAGCGGGCCGACCTCGATCCGGGCCAGGCAGCGACCCGGCCGGACGACCGCCGGGTGCAGCCGGGACAGATCCTCGTTCGTGGTGATCGCCACCAGCACGTCCCGGCCCTGCCCGAGCAGCCCGTCGGTCAGGTTGAGCAGCCGGGACAGCGCCTGCCCGGCGGCCTGCTTGGCCTCGCCCCGGATCAGCTCGTCGCAGTCCTCCAGGATGAGCAGCCGCCAGCGGCGCCCGGCGCCGCCCTCCTCGTCCTCGTCGCCCACCGCGATGTCCGACAGGTAGGCCGCGTCGCCGAACAGCACCTCCGGGTCCAGGACCGCGTCGACCTGGCACCACTCGCGCCACTGCCGGGCCAGCGCCCGCAGGGCGGTCGTCTTGCCCGTGCCGGGCGCGCCGTGCAGCAGCACCAGCCGACCCGAGACGGCCTCCGGGGTGGCGGCCATCAGCGCGTCCAGGGCGGTACGGGCGGTCGCCGCGTAGTTGTGCCGGATCGTCGTCCACTCCGGAGCGACGATCGACCGGAGATCGCGCCGGGCGCCGCGGCGCGGGTCGTGATGCCAGAACCCGATCCGGCCGGTGTCCGGGTCCTCGGGCTCGGCGGCTCCCTCGGTGATCCGGTCCAGGGCCGCCTGCCCGATCTCGTCGTCCACGGCGGTCACGGTCACCTCGGCGTCCCGCCCGTTCCAGGTGACCACCCGGGCGGTCCAGCCCTCGCCGTCGAGCAGCCGGTAGCGCCGCCGGTGCTCGACGGCGGTACGCAGGACCCGCGCGTCGGCGGGGGTCAGCGTGGCGTCGGGGCGGAGCCGGGACAGCCGGACCGTCCGCGCCCAGGGGTGCCGGCCGGTGACGAAGTCCGCCAGCGACAGCGCGTCGACCACGTCGCAGGGGGTGTCGGCGTCGTCGTACTGGAGGACCGAGGGCAGCTGGCTGTCAGCCGGGGCGGTACGCATCCCTGGATCATCGCCAGCGCCCACCCCGGCCGTACAGCCCTTTACGCCGGCGCGGTTTCGAGGCGGTCCGCGACCAGGTCCCGGACCTGCGCGTAGCGCGCCCGGACGGCGGGCACGGGCGCTGCCCCATACTCCTCGGTGTCGCCGACGGTCCACGCCGGTGGCGCCGCGCCGCCGAGGGCGACCCAGGCGGCCTGGCGGGCGGCACCGTCGGCGACGTACTCGCCGGGCGGCGGCACGACCACGGGCCGGCCGAAGACCTGCGGGGCGATCCGCCGCACGGCCGCCGACCGGGCCCCGCCGCCGACCAGGATGATCCGGCGGGCGGTGGCGCCCTGCGCGGTCAGCGCGTCGAGCCCGTCGGCGAGCGCGCAGAGCATCCCCTCCACGGCGGCGCGGGCCAGGTGGGCCGGGGTCGAGCTGCCCAGGGTGAGGCCGTGCAACGAGCCGGTGGCCGCAGGCCGGTCCGGGGTCCGCTCCCCCTCCAGGTAGGGGACCAGGACCAGCCCGTCCGCGCCGGGCGGGGCGGCCAGGGCCAGCTCGCTCAGCTCGTCGAGGCCGACCCCGAGCAGGGTCGCGGCGGCGTCGAGCACCCGGGCCGCGTTGAGCGTGCAGACCAGCGGCAGGAACCGGCCGGTGGCGTCGGCGAAGCCAGCCACCGCCCCGCTCGGATCGGCGGCGGGCGCGTCGGCCACCGCGAAAACCGTGCCGGAGGTGCCGATCGAGACGACCACGTCGCCCGGGCCGGCCCCGACCCCGAGCGCCGCGGCGGCGTTGTCGCCGGTGCCGGGGCCGAGCAGGACGCCACCGGCGCCGCCCCGCCCGGCGAGCGCCGCCGGATCCAGCGGCCCGGCCGGGTCCGCCGGGCCGAGCACGACGGGCACCCGGAGCTGCCGCCCGAAGGCGCGTTCCAGCAGGTCGAGGCGGTACTCGCCGGCCCGGGGCGACCAGTAGCCGGTGCCGCTGGCGTCGCCCCGGTCGGTGCGCAGCGCGTCCAGCCCCGGCGCGCCGGCCAGTCGCCAGGTCAGCCAGTCGTGCGGCAGGCAGACCGCGGCCACCCGATCGGCGTGCGCCGGCTCGTGCCGGGCCAGCCAGCGCAGCTTGGTGGCGGTGAAGCTGGCCACCGGCACGCTGCCCGTCGCCTCGGCCCAGAACCGCCGGCCGGCCTCGCCGCCGCCCGCCTCCGCGATCAGGTCCTGCGCGGCCCCGGCGGATCGGGTGTCGTTCCAGAGCAGGGCGGGCCGGACCACCCGGCCCGCCTCGTCCAGGCAGACCATGCCGTGCTGCTGGCCGGCGACCGACACGGCCGCAACGTCGGCCAGCCCGCCGGCCGCGTCGACGGCCGCCAGCAGGGCGTCCCACCAGGCCCGCGGGTCGACCTCGGTGCCGTCCGGGTGGGGCGCCCGGCCCTGCCGGACCAGCGTGCCGGTCTCCGCGTCGCGGATGACGATCTTGCAGGACTGGGTGGACGAGTCGATCCCGGCGACGAGCGGCATGGTGGCCCGCCTCAGCGCGCGCCGAGCAGGTGCTCGACGGCGAGCTGGTTGAGCCGGACGAAGCCGTAGCCCTGCGCCCCGGCGGCCTCCGGGTCGAACTCCTCGAACGCGGACCGGTCGGCGAGCAGGTCGGCGTAGCTCTCCCCCGGGGCCAGCGTCGGCGCGGCCAGGTCGCCGACCTTGCTGGCGGCCAGCGCCTCGGCCACCTCCGGGTCGGCCCGGAACGCCGCCGCCCGCTCCTTGAGCAGGAGGTACGTGCGCATGTTCGCCTCCGCCGACGCCCACACCCCGGTCATGTCTTCGGTGCGCGAGGGCTTGTAGTCGAAGTGCCGTGGCCCGTCGTACGCGGGACCGCCGTTCGGGCCGCCGTGCTCCAGCAGGTCGACCAGGGCGAACGCGTTGACCAGGTCGCCGTGGCCGAAGACCAGGTCCTGGTCGTACTTGATGCCCCGCTGGCCGTTGAGGTCGATGTGGAACAGCTTGCCCTGCCAGAGCGCCTGGGCGATGCCGTGCGCGAAGTTGAGCCCGGCCATCTGCTCGTGCCCTACCTCCGGGTTAAGCCCGACCCGCTCGGGATGGGCCAGGGTGGAGATGAAGGCCAGCGCGTGCCCGACGGTGGGGAGCAGGATGTCGCCGCGCGGCTCGTTCGGCTTGGGCTCCAGGGCGAAGCGCAGGTCGTAGCCCTGGTCGATCACGTACTGGCAGAGCAGGTCGACGGCCTCCCGGTAGCGGTCCAGCGCGGCGCGGACGTCCTTGGCCAGGTCGTATTCGGCGCCCTCCCGGCCACCCCACATGACGAAGGTGCGGGCGCCCAGTTCGGCGGCGAGGTCGACGTTGCGCAGCACCTTGCGCAGCGCGTAGCGCCGGACGTCGCGGTCGTTGCTGGTGAAGCCGCCGTCCTTGAAGACCGGGTGGGTGAAGAGGTTGGTGGTGACCATGGGCACGACCAGGCCGGTCTCGTCGAGGGCCTTGCGGAACCGGGTGAGGTGGGCGTCGCGGGTGGCCGCGTCCGCGCCGAAGGGGACCAGGTCGTCGTCGTGGAAGGTGATCCCGTACGCGCCGAGCTCGGCGAGCTTGTGCACCGCCTCGACCGCGTCCAACGCCGGGCGGGTGGCGTCGCCGAACGGATCGCGGGCCTGCCAGCCGACCGTCCAGAGACCGAAGGAGAACTTGTCGGCGGGGGTGGGACGGGGTGCCATGGCAGACCTCCGGTGGTGTCGTCCGCAATTTGTTCAGTGGTTGAATTAAATGGCCGTGATGTGGCAGTGTCAAGGGGTGACCAGCGCCAGCACCGCCGGGGCGGTCCGGCAGGGCAGCCTCCGCGAACTCAACCTGGCGGTGGTGCTCCGGCGGATCGCCGCCGCCGAGCGGCCCCCCTCCCGGGCCGAGATCGCCGCCGGGACCGGGCTGACCCGGGCCACCGTCTCCGCCGTCGTCGACGACCTGATCGCCGGTCGGCTGGTCGCCGAGGCGGAGCCGGCGCCGCGTACCGGGGCCGGGCGGCCGGCCCGCGGCCTGGTGCTGGCCGCCGACGGCCCGGCCGGGCTCGGGCTGGAGGTCAACGTCGACTACCTGGCCGCCTGCGTGGTCGACCTGACCGGCGCGGTACGCCACCACGTGGCGCGCCGCGCCGACCTGCGCCCGGTCTCCCCCGCCGACGCCCTGGACCGGCTGGCCGCGCTCGCCGCCGAGGCCCGCGCCGCGGCCGTACGCGACGGGCTGGCCCTGGCCGGTGCAGCGCTTGCCGTGCCGGGCCTGGTCGGCGACGGCGGCCTGGTCCGGCTGGCGCCCAACCTCGGCTGGCGGGACGTGGACGTGCCCGGGATGCTCGCCGGGCGCCCGCTCGTCGAGCCGGTCGACGGGATCCCGCCGCTGGTCGTCGACAACGAGGCCAACCTCGCCGCCCTCGGCGAGCTGCACGCCGGCCCGCCCGGCTCGGCCAGCTTCCTGCACATCTCCGGCGAGATCGGCATCGGCGCCGGGATCGTGCTCGACGGGGTGCTGTACCGAGGCGCGCGCGGTTGGAGCGGCGAGCTGGGCCACATCCCGGTGCACCCGGAGGGGCGGCCGTGCCGCTGCGGCGGGCGCGGCTGCCTGGAGCGGTACGCGGGCCAGGAAGCGGTCCTGGCCGCCGCCGGGCTCTCCGGCCGGGAACTGCCCGCCGACACCGCCGCGACCCGGCTGGCGGACCTCGCCGAGGCCGGCGACCCGGCCACCCTGACCGCCCTGGCCGACGCCGGGACGGCCCTCGGCGTGGCCGTGGCGGGCGTGGTGAACCTGCTCGACCTGGACACCGTGGTGCTCGGCGGCGGATACGCCCCGCTCGCCCCCTGGCTCGCCCCGCCGGTGGTCGCGGAGATCTCCCGGCGGGTGCTCACCGCGGCGTGGTCGCCGGTCACGGTACGCCCGGCCGCGCTCGGCGCGCAGTCCGCGGCGGTCGGCGGGGCCGCCTCGGTGGTCCGCCGGATCATCGACCGGCCGGTCGGCTGGCTGGCCCGTTCCGGCTGATCCCGACCTTCCTGCCCAGATACCTGCCGCGGGCGCGGGTGGGCCGGCGGCCGGACCGGGCCAGGCCGCTCAGGCGGTACGCGCCACCGGCGGCCGTGGCTCTTCCGGGCCGGCCAGCGGGTCGCCGACCCGCTCGCCCGAGGGCTGCTGCAACGGCCACCCCTCCGCGGTGGCCTCACCGCGCCGGGCCACCGCGTCGAACTCCTGCATCCCCCGCAGCAGCGCCGCGCGCCCCTCATCGCTCATCCCGGCCAGGATCCGGTCCAGCCGCTGCCGCCGGTCGGCCCGCAGCTCGGCGAGGAGCCGGGTCGCCTCCGGGGTCAGGTGCAGGGAGATCTCCCGCCGGTCGAACCGGCCCGGCTCCCGTTCCAGCATCCCGGCCGCCACCAGCCGGTCGCAGAGCCGGCTGGCCGAGGAGAGCAGCATGTCGGTCAGCGTGGCGAGGCGGCGGAGGTTGATCCCGTCGTACTGCTCGACGACCATGACCGCACGTAGCTGGGCGCTGGAGAGGCGGCTCGTGGTCCGCTCCCGGGCCGCCTCCCAGACAGCCAGCAGGGTGCCCGCCGCCTCGTCCAGGGCGGCGGCCATACTCGCTTCAGGTCCGTAAGGACCGCGTTCTTCGGCCATGGTGCGCCCGAGACTACCCGCCCCACCAGGCGTACGACCTGTGCAAAGGAGCAAAGATGACCGGACCGGAGGATCGGGTACGCCGGGTGCTCGGCGCGGCTCCGGCCGACCTGCTGATCGACCGGCTCGCCACCGAGCTGGAGCGGGCGTACGGGATCGTCCGCACCGAGCTCTACCAGGTCGACTACCGGCTCGCGGTGCTGCTGCCGCTCCACGAGGGCGAGCCGATCACCGGCCCGGGTCACCCGGCCTGGCGCTGCTTCGACCACCAGGAGCCGGTGGTGTCGGAGGACACGGGCTGGTTCCCGGTCGGGATGCGGGGCGAGCGGCGCGGGGTGCTCCGGGTGTCGCCGCTGCCCGCCGGGCCGACCGCCCTCCGGGAGCTGGACGCGATGGCCACCGCGCTCGGCCACGAGCTGGCCGCCGTGACCTCCAGCACGGACGTCTACGTCACCGCCCGGCGCGACCGGCGGCTGACCCTGGCGGCCGAGATGCAGTGGGAGCTGCTACCCGGCCGCAGCCGGATCCGGCCGTCGTTCAGCCTGGCAGGCCAGCTGGAGCCCGCGTACGCGGTGCGCGGCGACAGCTTCGACTGGTCGGACGACGGGCACCGGGTTTGGCTCTCGGTGATCAACGGCTCGGGCGAGGGGGTGGCCGCGTCCATGCTCACCTCGCTGACCACCCACGCGCTGCGCAACGCCCGCCGCGCCGAGCTGGCCCTGGCCGACCAGGCCGCCCTGGCCGACCAGGCGATCTACGCGCTGCACCGGGGCGCACAGCACCTCTCCGCACTCCTGCTGGAGCTGGACCTGGCCGCCGGCACGATGACCGTGGTGGACGCCGGCTCGCCGCGCCTGCTGCTGCTCCGCGAGGGGGAGGTGACCGAGCAGGTCCTGGAGAAGCAGTTCCCGCTCGGCATGTTCGAGGCCACGGACTACCGGGAGCAGCAGTTCCAGCTCCGGCGCGGGGACCGGCTCTTCGTGGTCAGCGACGGGGTCGTCGACGCCACGGCCCGGCAGGTCCGCTACGGCGAGACCGCGTTGGACCGCTTCCTGCGGCGTACCGGGCCGATGGAACCGCTGGACGCGGTCCGTTCGCTGATCGGCGACCTGCGGGCGTTCGTCGCTGGCGACCTGGTCGACGACGCGGTGGTGGTCTGCCTCGACTGGCTGGGCCCGCAGCCCTGACGCGGGTGCCCCCGCCCCGGCGGGTCGCGCCGGGACGGGGTCAGTACGCGCCGCGGCTGTTGATCACCGCGCCGAAGGTCTTCCAGAGGATGGTCAGGTCGGCGGCGAGCGACCAGTTCTCCACGTAGTAGAGGTCGAGCCGGATGCCGTCCTCCCAGCTCAGGTCGGATCGGCCGCTGACCTGCCAGAGGCCGGTCATGCCGGGCTTGACCAGCAGGCGGCGGGCCACGTCACCGTCGTAGCGGGCCACCTCGGACGGCAGCGGCGGGCGCGGCCCGACCAGGCTCATCTGGCCGAGCAGCACGTTCGCCAGCTGGGGCAGCTCGTCCAGGGACCACTTGCGCAGCAGCTTGCCGATCCGGGTCACCCGGGGATCGTCGCGCATCTTGAACATCAGACCGTCGGTCTCGTTGCGCGCGGCCAGCTCGGCCAGCAGGGCGTCGGCGTTGACCACCATGGTGCGGAACTTGAAGACGCCGAACTCCTTGCCGCCCTGGCCGACCCGGACCTGGCGGAACAGCACCGGCCCCCGGCTGTCCAGCTTGATGGCGAGCGCGATCACCACCAGCAGCGGCAGCAGCAGGAGCAGCGCCAGCAGCGACACCGAACGGTCGACCAGCCCCTTGACCAGCTTCCGGGCGCCCCGGAACTCGGGCGCCTCGACGTGGATCAGCGGCAGGCCGGCGACCGGCCGGGTGTGGATGCGCGGGCCCGCGACGTCGGTCAGCGCGGGGGCCACGACCAGGTCGACCCCGGTCCCCTCGAGCTGCCAGCCGAGCCGGCGCAGCCGGGTCGCGGTGAGCGAGCCGGAGGCGGTGACCGCCACGGTGTCCGCGCCGATGGCGGTGGCCGCCTCGGGGATGCCCCGGAACGAGCCGACCACCGGCACGTCGCCCAGCCGCTGCGGCACCGGGGCGAGCAGCGCGTCCGGGATGCAGGCGCCGACCACCTGGTAGCCGGCGTACGGCTCGCGGCGCAGGGTGTGCACCAGCTCCAGGACGTGCGCGGTGTCGCCGACCACCAGCACCTTGCGGGACCAGCCGGCGCCCCGGTCACGGGCGCGGTGCAGCCGCTTGCGCGCGGCGAACCGGGCCACCTCCAGGCCGATCGTGCCGACCGCGAAGGAGATGGCCAGGAAGCCCCGGGACACGCCGACGTCGGCGATGTACCCCGCGATCGCGATGCCGCCGGCCAGCCGCAGGCTCGCCGCGCTGACCCGCCGGTACTCGTCGGCACCGTAGCCGAGCACCTGGTCGTCGTAGCAGCGCATCGCCTTCAGCGAGATCAGCCAGACCAGCAGCAGGGCGGGCGCGACCACCACGTACGGGATCTCCGAGCCGCTCGGCGGCTCGTCGCCGAAGCGGGCGACGTAGCCGATGAGGATGGCCACCGCCAGCACGGCGGTGTCGAGCACCGCCAGGACCCGGATGTAGGCCCGTTCCGCCGCCCGCGTCGTCGGGCCGGGACGGTCGCCCCCCGACGACGTCCGAGCAGGGGTCAGCAGCGTCGCCGAGGTCACCGGCCCTCCCCACTTCGATCACGACGATCCTCAACCGCGTGACCTCGGTGGAGGGCCGGCGGCTCGGAGCACCAGGACATCTTGCCTCGACAATTATGGATACCGATTGCTTCGGACGGATTACCGTCAGTATCCTTCCGGCGGGACGAGCCCTCCGGAAGGATTCCGCCGAGCCGGCTCTCCGGTACGGCGGCAGCGGCGGGTCAGCGCGGCGCCGGCGGGCGCAGCGCGATCGCCTGCAGGAAGATCTCGCCGATCTTGGTCGGGTCGGCGGTGACGAAGGCTCCACCGCCGGTCACGTCGGTGATCGACTTGAGCTCGGCCTTGCTGACCTTGTTCCCGATGCCGATGATGATCACCTGCACCGGCTGCTCCGCGTCGCGGAGCTTGCGGAGCTGGGCCAGCAGGTCCTTTTGGGAGATGCCGTTGTCGTCCTCGTTCTTGCCGTCGGTGAACAGCACGATCGAGTTGACCTTCCCGGGCTCCCAGTCCTGCTGGACGGTCTTGTAGGCCGCCAGCAGGGTGTCGTAGAGGCCGGTGTCGCCGCTCGACGGCTTGACCGTGGCCAGGCCCCGTTGGATCGCGGTGCGGTTGCTCGACAGCGGCTTGATCGGGACCACCTCCCGGTAGTCCTGCGCCCCGTTCAGGTTGGTGGAGAAGATCCACAGCCCGATCGACCAGGAGTCGTCGAAGAGGTTCAGGCCCTGGGTCGCCGCGGCGACGGTGACCTGCTCCCGGGTGGCGCCGCCAGCGGTCTCCACCTTCTCCTTCATCGAGCCCGACACGTCGATGACGCAGAGCATGCGGCCGGAGAGCGTGACCGCCGACCAGGTGGTGGTGGCCTTCTGGATGGCGGTCGGGTCGAGCCCGCCGGCGGCGCCCTGACCGGCCGGCGCGGCCGTGCTCCCGCCCGCCGGGCTCGGGGCACCGGGCAGCGCCTTGAAGCCCTCGCCCCAGTTGCCGTCGGGCGCGCGCAGCGACTGGGCGGCCAGCCGGCTCTTGAAGCCGCGGGTGGTCAGCACCTCGAAGAGCACCTTGGCGGCGGACGCCTTCGCCGGCTCGATACCGGGCAGCACCGCGAACGGATAGTCCAAGGGGGTCGGCGGCGGGTCCAGGTAGAGGGCGGCCAGCGGGATCGGCGGCTTGGTGGCGTTGTACGCCATCACGTCCTCTTCGGACAGCGCGGCCGCGCCGAGGCCGTTGGCGACAGCCGTCGGTTCGGACGAGCGCGGGAAGCGCGCGAGGAGATCCTGCCGCAGCCGGGAACTGTTGGTGGCCAACGCCCGCAACGCCCCGGTCATCGCCTCCCGCGCCTGCGGGGAGCCGGCGCTGCCGGCGGAACTGGCGGCGGCGGTCAGCGAGAGCAGGCCGGACAGACCGGCCGCGTCCTGGGTCGGCTCGACGATGCCGGCGCGCAGCGGCTTGCTGCCGTTGACCTGCGCCAGCAGGTCGGTCCAGGTGAACTTCTTGTCCGGCCAGCCGATCCGGGTGGCCACCGGCTCAGGCATCGCGACCACCACGGGACTGCGGGCGATCGACGCGCCGTTCGCCGGGGCGAAGGCGGTGGCCCCGCCGGACTTGAGCCGCAGCAGCCAGGTGGACGAGTCCGGCACCCAGACGTCCGGCGTCACCGCGGTGCCGCTCGCCTGCCCCACGCCGGCGAGGGTGGCGCCGTGCTTGCTGGCCACCGCGGCGGCCACGTCGACCGACTCGGCGGCGGTCACGTTCACCGCGATGCACGTGTCGCCGACCGCCGCCCCGTCCTTGACCCACTGGTCGGCCGCCCCCTTGACGGCGGGTGCGATCTCCGGGGCGGCCGCGACGGACAGCTCGATCCGCCCCGAGCAGGACGGCCCCGCCAGCTGCCGGTAGCCGAACCACGTCCCCCCGGCCACGACGGCGACCAGGGCGATGACCGCAGCGGCGGCACCTGTCCCACGGAGGTTCGAACGCATGCGATGGCGGCCAGACACGGTGACCATCTTGCGTATCTCGTGGGGTTAGTGCCACAACCGTTCGGACGAAAGTTACGCAGCAGAAACAGTTGATCACCAAAACTTTACCTTGAGTGACTGGTCAGTCATCAGAGGTGATACGGTCCACTGCGGACAGTGAGCAAGACCACGCTCCGTCACGGTCGGACGCACGTCGGGCTGGCCATCGGCACCGGCTCCCCGACCGGCTCCGGCACCCCGGTGACCGGGTCCACCCGGAAGACCCTGAGCATGTCAGCCCGCTCGTCGGCCACGTACAGGTGCTGGCCGGTCAGCGCGAAGTGCCGCGGCCACTCGCCGCCGGTGTCGACCTCGGCCACCAACTCCGGCGCCTCGCCGGCCAGCGCGAAGACCGCCACCGTGCCCACCCCGCGGTTGCCCACGTAGAGGAACCGGCCGTCCGGTCCGACCGCGACCTCGGAGGGCTGCACGTGCCCGACCCGCCCGCTCGCGTCCACCCGGGCCCGCTGGTGCAGCCCGTCGGCCGTCACGTCGTACGCGGTGACCGTCCCGTCCAGCTCGCCGACCAGCCAGCAGCGCCGGCCGTCCGGGTGCCGGGCCAGGTGCCGGGGGCCCGCGCCGGCCGGCGTACGCAGCCGCGGGGCGCGCGGCACCAGCCGACCGGAGGCGGCGTCGAGGTCGTACCGGTAGACCGAGTCGGTGCCCAGGTCGACCGCGAGCAGCGGTCCACCCTCCGGATCGGGCGAGACCATGTGGCAGTGCGCCGCCTCCTGCCGCTGCGGGTCGGCGCCGTGCCCCTCGTGCCGGACCAGATCGGAGCGCTCCCCCGGTACGCCGTCCGGGTCGAGCGGGAACACCGCCACGCTGCCGCCGCCGTAGTTCGCCACGAAGAGGTGCCGCCCGTCCGGAGCGACCGCCACGTGGCACGGCTCGGCTCCGCCGGTCGGGCGGACGCCGAGCGGGGCGAGGTCGCCGTCCGGGGCGACCCGGAAGGCGCTCACCTGGCCCTCGGACAGCTCGTTCACCGCGTACAGCACGGGCCGCGCCGGGTGCCGGACGAGGAACGACGGCGAGGAGGTCACCGCCACCGTGCCGAGCGGGGTCAGCTCCCCCGACACCGGATCCCGCCGGGCCGCGGCGATGCCCTCGGCCCGCCCGCCCATCTCCGCCGTGTAGCCACCGACGTGGACGATCGCGTGCTGCGCGGTCACCGGTCCCACCTTCCGCCGATTCCTCCGTCGATCCAACCAGAGGCCCTCCGGGCCGGCCGGCCCGTTGGCCGTCTTTCCCGGGACCAGTTTCGGCGGTCGGCCGTACGTCCGCGACCCGTCGAGGCCCGGTCAGCCCACCGGCACCGGCTCACCCCGCTGCCGGGCGACGTGCTCGACCAGCGAGATCAGCACCAGCTTCCCGGACTGCCGCTCCCGGACGTCGCAGAGCACCAGCGGCACGTCCGGGTCCAGGTCCAGCGCGTCGCGAACCGCCTCCAGGCTGAACCGCCGGGCCCCGTCGAAGCAGTTCACCCCCACCACGAACGGGATGCCGCGCTGCTCGAAGTAGTCGATCGAGGGGAAGCAGTCGGCCAGCCGGCGGGTGTCGGCGAGCACCACCGCGCCGAGGGCCCCGAAGGCCAGCTCGTCCCAGAGGAACCAGAAGCGGTCCTGGCCCGGGGTGCCGAAGAGATAGACCTGGAGGTCGTCGTTGATGGTGATCCGGCCGAAGTCCATGGCCACCGTGGTGGTCGACTTCTCCTCAACCCCGGAGACGTCGTCGGTGCCGACGCCGGCCCCGGTCAGCACCTCCTCGGTCTGCAGCGGCCGGACCTCGCTCAGCGCACCCACCAGCGTGGTCTTCCCGGCGCCGAAGCCACCGGCGATAAGGATCTTGAGGGCCAACGGGACCCGCGGCGCGGCCGCCCCCGGTTCAGAGCGCACGGAGTCCACTGACCACCGCCTTGAGGATGTTGTCGTCGGGCAGGTGGGCGGCGGTCGGCGGCTGGTGCACCGCGACGAGCCCACGGTCGAGGAGGTCGCCGAGCAGCACGCGGACCACGCCGACGGCGAGGTCCAGGTCGGCGGCGAGGTCGGCCACGGCCACCGGACGCCGGGCCAGCTCGACCAGACGCCGGTGCTCCGGCTGGAGACCCGGCAGGCCGACCGGATCGGCCGCCGGCGCGGCTAGCACGAAGGCCACCAGGTCGAAGCCGTCGCCGGGCGGCCGCACCCGGCCGCCGGTCAGGGTGTACGGACGGACGACCGGGCCGGCGGCTCCGTCCAGCCACTCGTGCTGCGGCCCCGGTGACTCAGTCCGCATCGGCGGCACCCACCGTACGGGCCGGGACGCTCAGGTTCTCGCCGACCCGGATGACCAGCATCGCCATCTCGTACGCCACCAGGCCGATGTCGGCGTCGGCGTCGCTCACCACCGCCAGGCAGGCACCCTGCCCGGCCGCCGTGACGAACAGGTACGCGGACTCCATCTCCACCACGGTCTGCCGGACCGCGCCGCCGGCCAGGTGCCGGGTCGCCCCCTTGGCCAGGCTGGAGAAGCCGGAGGCGAGGGCGCAGAGGTGCTCCGCGTCGGTGCGGCTCAGCTCGGCCGAGGCGCCGAGCAGGAGCCCGTCCGCCGACAGCACCACCGCCTGGCGGGCGGCCGGCACCCGCTCCACCAGGTCGTCGAGCAGCCAGTCGAGATCGGCGTTCTGCCGCGTCGTGTGCACCACTAGGCGTCCCTCTCAGTCGCGGGCGGAGGTTCCGGAGCCGGCGCCGGCTCCGGAGGGGAGGGCTCGGCGGCCCGTTCCCGGGCCGCGTCGGCGGGCGGGCCGCCCCGGAACCGGGCGGCGTGATCGTGGGGTTGGCCGGCCGGGCGGGCGACCCCCCGGGCGACGCCCACGGCCGGTCCGGCGGGCTCGACACCAACGGGGCCCGCCGCACCGGCGGGCTCGGCGGCGGCGCGGGCCGCCGGACCGGTGGGCTGGGCGGTTGCCGCGGTCGGGCCGGCGGCAGACGTGGTGGGGCCGGCGGCGGCGCGGGCCGCCGGTCCGGTGGGCTGGGCGGTTGTCGCGGTCGGGCCGGCGGCGGACGTGGTGGGGTCGGCGGCGCGGGCCGCCCCGTCCCGGCGGCCCCGGGCGGTGCCGGCCTGGAGGGCGGACATGGCGCGCCGGGCCTCCTCGGGCGGGCGGTGCGCCGGAGTGTCCGCGACGACGGGCCGGGGACGGGTCGCCGGCCCGCGCCGGCGGACCCGGCGGGGCAGGCCATCGCCGTCCGCGGGCGCCTCGACCGACGAGGTACGGCCGACGGAGAGCGGGACCACCGCCGAGTCGGGGCGTTCCCGGCCGGACCGGGCGGTACGCGGCCGGGGCAGCGCGGTCAGCCGGGTCACCTTGGCCATCCGCCGGTCGCCGGGATCCGCCGCCCCGGCATCCGGGCCGGCGCCCACCGGCGGCTCCTCGGTGACCAGGTCGGCCGGGACGAGCACCAGCGCGGTGACGCCCGCCGGGGTGGCCGGCCGCAGCTCGACCCGGACACCGTGCCGGGCGGCCAGCCGGGCGACCACGAAGTGGCCCAGCCGGGCGCTGTCGGCGGGGTCGAACTCCGGAGAGCGGGACAGTTTGCGGTTGGCGTCGGCCAGCGCCTGCGCCGACATGCCGAGCCCGTGGTCGGTGATCTCGATGGCGTACCCGCCCGGCACGGTCCGCCCGGTGACGTCGACCCGGGTGCCCGGCGGGGAGTAGGCGGCGGCGTTCTCGATCAGCTCGGCGAGCAGGTGGATGACGTCGCCGACGGCCCGGCCGAGCAACCCGGCCGGCTGCACCTCGCCGATGTCGACCCGGTCGTACTGCTCCACCTCGGAGATGGCGCCGCGCACCACGTCGACCGCGGCGACCGGGTTCCGCCAGCCCCGGCCGGGGGCCGCGCCGGCGAGGATGACCAGGTCCTCGGCGTGCCGCCGGAGCCGGGTGGCGAGGTGGTCGACCTGGAACAGCCCGGCCAGCTCGTCCGGGTCCTCGGTCTGCCGCTCCAGCCGGTCCAGCAGCGCCAACTGCCGGTGCACCAGCCCCTGGCTGCGCCGGGCGATGTTGAGGAACACCTCGTTCAGCCCCCGGCGCAGGGTGACCTCGTCGACGGCGGCCTGCACGGCGGTCCGGCGTACCTCGTTGAAGGCCCGCCCCACCTGGCCGATCTCGTCGCCGCCGTGGTCCAGCTCGGGCGCCTCCCGGGCGACGTCCACCTCCTCGCCGCGGCGCAGCCGCGCCACGACGTCCGGCAGCCGGTGCTCGGCCATGTCCAGCGCGGCGGTCCGCACCCCGGTCAGCCGCCCGGCCAACGACCGGCCGACCCGCAGCGCCACCAGTACGCAGATCACCACGGCGAGCAGGCCGAGCACCCCGGCGGCGGCGAGCCGGCTCAGGATGCCCACCGCCAGCGGCACGGACCGTTCGGCCAGCCCGTCGGCGCCGCGCAGCTCGAAGTCCCGCAGGCCCTGCGAGACCGCGGCCTGGCTGGACTCCCAGGTGCGCACGTCGAGCTGGGCCGGCAGGTCGCGGGCGCGGATCAGGGTGTCCTGGAGGCCGCGCAGCTGGACGAACGCCTCCCCCTCGGTGAGCCGCTGGTACGCCGTCCGCTCCCCCGGCGGCAGGTCGGCCACCGCCGTCTCCGCGAGGAAGCGCTGGTTGTCGATGGTGCGGACCAGTTGTTCGTGCTCGCCCTCGGCGTATCCGCCGGCGGTGAGCGCGCCGGCGAGCAGCGCGTCCGCCTGGCCGAGCAGCTCCCGGGACCGGCCCAGCGCGGTGAGCGCCAGCGCCTGCCGGTTGAGCTGGCTGTCGGGAAGGGTGGCCATCGCGGAGAACGCCTGGAAGGCCGAACCGATCATCCCGCTGTAGAGGCCGATCGCTCCGGCCCGGTCCACCTTCCGGCCGTCGATGAAGCCCCGGCCGGCGGGCAGCGCGTCGAGCGCGGAGACCAGCTGGTCCAGCCGGGCGTCGAGCAGCTCGTCGGCGGCGTCACGCAGCTTCTCCCCGTCGACCCGGCGGCGCAGCTCGGCGACCGCCCGGTCGGTGCGCTCCCGCTGCTCGGTCAGGGCCGGCAGGGTGGTGTCGCCGGCGAGCTGGACGACCGAGAGCCGCCGTTCGTGTTGCAGTTCGGCCACCACGGCCTCGCCTGGCCGGCCGAGGTCGTAGAGGAGCGTGCGCGCCGCGAGCAGGTCGAGGGCGGGCCCGAAGGTCAGCGTGACGGCGAAGATCCAGAGCGCCAGCAGCGCGGTCACCGGACCGATGACCAGCGCGGTCAGCTTGGCGCGGATCGGCCAGTCACGGGTGTTCATCAGACCTCGCCCGGAAGGTGTCGCAGGGGTGGCGCCGGCACCGGCCGGAAGGTCTCCGACCGTGACGCCGGGCCCGGCCCGGGCGCCTTGGGCAGGATACGTAATCCCGGGCCGATGCACTACCGGCCGTCTCGCTCGTCGCTACCGTCCGAGATGTTCCGTTGTGGACACCATTGGCGCGACGACCCTGCCGGATGTCTGGACGCGTTTCGCCCTCGTGCGGGCGGTTCTCCTCCTCGTCGGTGTCACCCCACCCCGCCCGCGTTGTCTGGAGCGACTCAAGTTCCGCCCCCGGAGCGGTGCCGTGCTCCCCCGAGGTTTCGGTCGCGGAATCGCCCAGGAAAAGTCCCCCGGACCGGGATTGTCGATCAGTGTCCGGAGGGAATACCAGCGGGCGAAGGAGGAGCCATGTCGCCCACGCAGGTAGTCGTCACAGTCATCGTGGTGGTGGTGCTCGCGGCGCTGGCCGCGCTCGCCGTGCGCGCCGGCCGCCGGCGCGCTCTCCGGGAGCGGTTCGGCCCCGAGTACGACCGGGTCGTCGCCGAGCAGGACAGCCGGGGCGCCGCCGAGCGGGAATTGCGCCAGCGGGAGCGCCGCCACGCCGAACTGGAGCTCACCCCGCTCGAACCCGACGCCCGGGCCAGATACGCCGCCGCTTGGGAGGAACTCCAGGTCCGTTTCGTCGACTCCCCGGGCGAGACCGTCGGCGACGCCGACGAACTGGTCACCCGACTCATCGCCGACCGTGGCTACCCGACCGGGGACTTCAGCGAGCAGATCGCCCAGCTCTCCGTCGAGCACGCCCGCACCCTGACCGACTACCGGGAGGCCCACGAGATCCGGCTGCGCAACGAGCGCGGCGAGGCGAGCACCGAGGAACTCCGTCAGGCGCTCGTGCACTACCGGGCCCTCTTCGCCGACCTGCTCGGCGAAGAGCCCGTCGGGCAACAGCCGCCCGAGCAACGCCGCCCCGACCACGAGCACGACGTCCCGAGCCGCTGAGGAGGCCGCCGCCATGCGCCAGGAAGAGCAGCAGGTCAGGCAGGAGCACGCGGAGAGCGTCCGGTCCACGCCGGTCCCAGTCCCGCCGTCGAACGCGCCGGCCGACCGGGACGGGCCACGGCACGACCGGGCCGGCCGGGTCGACGTACCCGAGGACGCGCTGGACGACCGGGGCACCTTCGACGACCCGGCGGTGGCCGGCGAGAGCGCCGACGACCGGCGGGACGCGGAGCCGAACCGGACCCGGGCGTACGACCGGGAGATCCGGGACGCGGAGGCCGCCGACGTCGCCGGGCGGCCGGAGTACCACGACCCGGCGCCGCTGCCCACGGTGTTCGGCGCGACCACGGTGGGCGACGCGGTCGCCGCCTCCGCGATGGCCAGCGGGCGGCCGGAGGACGAGCGGGACGCTCGTGGCGAGGACACCGCCCAGCCGGGCGACGGGGCGCCGGGACGGACCGACGCGTACGACGACGAGCGGGCCGACCCGACGGCCGGCGACCTGCTGCACAGCCCCGAACGCGCGGCGACCGAGCGCTCCGCGGCGCCGCGGGACGACGCGCTGGCGGCTGGCGCGGCCGGTTACGGCAGCGCCGGGCCGGCCATGGTCGACCCGGACGCCAGCCCCGGCGCGGCCGGTGCGGCCCTGGCCGGCGCGGCCCGGCCGACCCCCGGGGCGGTGCCGTCGGACGCCGCCACGCTCTTCGCCCCGGAGATCGCCCAGGGCTTCCGGGACCGCTGGCGGGACGTCCAGCTGCGCTTCGTGGACGACCCGCGGGCCGCGGTCGACGCGGCGCAGTCGCTGGTGGAGGAGGCGATCGAGGCGCTGTCGGCCGGGCTGCGCGCGCAGAAGTCCCGGCTCGGCAGCTGGCAGGAGTCCGGCTCGACCGACACCGAGCAGCTCCGGGTGGCCGTCCGCGGCTACCGGGACTTCCTGGACCGCGTCCTGGGCCGCTGAGCCGCCACCCCATGGAGCCCCCGGCACGGCCGGGGGCTCCGCCGTGCGTGGCGGATCACTTCCGGCATGAGATTCCGGGCTGCTGATGCTGGCCCGGCAGTGGCTGCGGCCGGCCGGGGCGGAGGCGGCGCAGCGGGACGAGGAGCGCTGACCGGGCCCGGGCGGCATGCCCCGGCCCCGGCGGGGTACGCCAGGGGGATCACGGAACGGGACAGGAGGGCAGCAGCATGACGGATCGTGACCGCGGCGAGCGGCCGCTGGAGGAAAGCCCCGAGGTGGCCGCGGCGGTGGACGACGACAGCACGGTGCCGCAGCTGCGCAGCGGCGGCGGCGCCGACCGGGACAACCCGACCTTCACCGAGCCGGACGGCGCGGTGCCCGACACCGGGTCGCCGGACATCCTCGGTGACCCGTACGCGGCCGGCACCGGGCCGACCGGCACCGGGACCGGAGCGACCGGCACCGGCACCGAGGGGGCCGCGCGCAACATCCGTACCGGTGGGGAGCAGCCGTGGGACCCGGAGGACCTGGTGCTGGCCCGGGGCCAGGACCTCACCCCGGAGAACATCGAGCGGGCCCGCCGCGACCTGGCCGAGTTGGGCCGGGCGGCGATCGAGAAGACGGTCCCCTGACCCGGGCGGTACCCGGGGTCGGTCCGGCGATGATCGCGGTGAGGTCCGCCACCGACAGGCCGGGCCCCTGGTCGACCAGGTGTCGACCAGGGGCCCGGGTCGCCGATCCGATCGAAGCCCTTGCCCTCGTCGTCCGGCTGAAACCGTTCGACTCGCCCCCGAGGGCTTGATCCAGACGTAGGCGCCGATGCCCTCCCCTGGGCGCGGCCTTCGGCCGTTGACGGAGGCCCGCGCCGGCCTGGTTGCACCAGTTCCCGTGCCAGTCGCCGCGGCCACGTCGACGTAGGTGTCCCACGTCGTAATGCCCGGGCCGGCGGGCGCAGCCGGACGGGCATGCCCCGCGCCCTGCCGCAGCGCCTCGTCGGGCGGGTGATCGACTCCGTGTCGGGGATGTGGCGGTGTCGGCGGGTGTCGGACACCGCCATTTCCGCGAGCTGGAGTGAATCAAGCGCAGCCGCCCGTTCCGGTGGGCGCTGTCCCGGCGCTCGGCGGCGACGGGGCGCGCTTCCATGGCGATGCCTCGATAAGAGGCCGGCCGGCGAACGGGGTGAACAGGGCAGGCGGCACCGGCGCGGGCGGTTACCGGCAGACCGGTCCAGGTCGGTGGAGGGCGGCAGGCCGGCACCGCGCCGGGATGTCCGGCACACGTATGACCCACGTGGGGTCGCAGCACCTCGAAGCCTCCGAAGCGACCCGGCCATGCCGCATGTGCCGCCTAGCACCCGTATCGGCCTAAGAGCCGACAAACTCTTAAACACGAATCTTTCCCCGGATAAGTCGCGAAAAGGTCTAACGTCGGGCGTAGCTCGACCGTCGTCGGGCTCAGGACAAACAGGGATGGAGTGACGCAGGTCATGGGAAAGAAGATGCTCGGGAAGGTCGTTGCGGGCGCCGCTCTTGGCGGTGCGTCCCTGCTGCTGTTCTCGCCCGCGATGGCGAACGCGGCCGGACCCGGCGCGTACGTGGACAACGCCAGCGCCAAGCCGCAGGTCAGTCTTCTTGAGACCTGCCCGGGGGGACACGGGGACTGGGAGAACAAGAACTGGGACCGCAAGGACTGGGACCGTAAGGACCACGACTTCAAGGACGAGGACCGCAAGGACCACGACTTCAAGGACGAGGACAACAAGGGCCACGACGGCAAGGACCACGACTTCAAGAACGAGGACCGGAAGGACTTCGACCGCAAGGACGAGAACCGGAAGGACCACGACTTCAAGGACGAGAAGGGCAAGGACGAGCACGGCAAGGACGAAAAGGGCAAGGACGAGAAGGGCAAGGACGAGCACGGCAAGGACGAAAAGGGCAAGGACGAGAAGGGCAAGGACGAGAACGGCAAGGACTGGCAGGGCGGCGACAGCTGGCAGCCGGGGGCCTACGGCCAGGGCGGCGGCATGGTCGACGACCAGTCGGACAAGGACCGCAAGGACCAGGACCGCAAGGACCAGGAAGCCAAGGACGAGGACCGGAACAAGCAGGACAACAAGGACCACGACCGCAAGGACCAGGACCGCAAGGACCACGAGGCCAAGGACGAGGACCGGAACGACCAGGACAACAAGGACCACGACCGCAAGGACCGGGACTTCAAGGACGAGGACCGGGACAACAAGGACCACGACCGCAAGGACCGGGACTTCAAGGACGAGGACCGGGACAACAAGGACCACGACCGCAAGGACCACGACTTCAAGAACGAGGACAAGGACCACTGCTTCCCGCGTGGCCACGTCGACGGTGGTGACGGTGGCATGACCACCACCAGCCTGGACCGCAACATGGCCGCCAGCGGGGTCGGCGTGATCGGCGCCGCTGCCCTGGGCGGCATGGTCCTGCTGCGTCGGCGTCGGGCCAATGACCTCGTCTGACCGGACGGCGACACGAGCCGGCGGCCGTCACGGGAGACCGTGGCGCGCCGCCGGCACGGCCGTCGTCGTCCTGCTGGGCATGGTGGGCGCCGGCCTGATCGGGGCGTCGGTCCGGACCGTGCCGCCGCCCCGCCCACCCCAGCCGCTCGCCCAGGCCGGCGCCGCCGACACGGCCCCGTCGCGCGCCATCCCGGGCCCCACCGGCAGCGGTACGCAGACCGCCGACCAGGCGCCCGTCGACGACACGGCGACGCCGGTCCCGGGCCTCGCCCCCACCGGGCTGCCCCGATCGGCTCCGACGACCATCTCGATCCCGCGGATCGGGGTGAACGCCGAGATCATGAGCCTCGGCCTGAACGCGGACGGCAGCGTCCAGGTGCCGCCGCTGGAGCAGGCCATGAAGGCGGGCTGGTACTCCCTCGGGGCCAGCCCCGGCGAGGTCGGCAACGCGGTCATCGTCGGCCACGTCGACTCGGCCAAGCTCGGGCCGGCGGTTTTCTTCAACCTCGGCGCGCTCAAGGCCGGCGACACCATCAGCGTCGCCCGGCAGGACGGCTCGACCGCCACGTTCGCGGTCAACGAGGTGAAGTCGTACCCGAAGACCGCCTTCCCCACCGAGGTGGTCTACGGCGCCAGCGACAAGCCGAGCCTCCGGGTGGTCACCTGCGGCGGGCAGTTCGACCAGAGCTCCGGCAGCTACCTCAACAATGTCATCGCCTTCGCCACCATGACCTCGTGAGGCGGTGCAACCGGGCGCGGCCCGGTGGTCGGGGTGACCGACCACCGGGCCGTGCCGGCGTCCGTACGGGTCAGGCCGCCGCCGAGGTCCGCACCAGGGTACGGATCTGGCGCAGCAGCACCGACAGGGCGGAGAGGTCGGCCCGGGACTCGTCGAACTCCCCCATCGCCCGGTGCGCCCGGTGGATCGAGGTGGCGTTCGCCTGTTCCCACTCCTGCACCCGGTCGACCGGCGGCACGTTGTCCGGGGTGGAGCCGAGGACCTCCGCGGTGAGCGCGGCCAGCGCGGCGTACAGGTCGTAGCGCAGCGCCATCCGGGCCAGCGTCTGCCAGCGGTCCTCCCGCGGCAGCAGGGAGATCTTCGACAGCAGGGCGTCCACCCGGAACCGGTCGGAGAGGACGAAGTAGACCGAGGCCACCTCGCTCACGTCCCGGCCGGTCGACTGGGCGGTCTCCACCACGTCGAGCAGGCCGAAGCTGTACATCAGCCGGGTCGCCTGCGCGGCCAGGTCCCGGGGCAGCCCCTTCTCGGTCAGCGAGTCGATGTGGGCGGCGATCGCCTCCCGCTCGCTGCCGTAGAACAGGTTCTCCAGGTCGGGCAGGAGGCGGGCCACCCCGTCCCGCAGCCGGGCGATCTCCCCGGGCACGTCGATCGGCGAGCGCCGGTTGGTGACCAGCCAGCGCACCGCGCGGTCGAGCAGCCGGCGCGTGTCCAGGAAGACGCTCGTCTGCAACTCGGGCGAGACCTTGTTGTCCAGCGCCTCGATCGCGTTCCACAGGTCGCGGAGCCCGAACACCTCGCGCACCACCACGTACGCCCGCAGCACGTCCGCCGCCGACGCGGCCGTCTCCTCGACCGTCCGGAAGACGAACGAGATGCCGCCCCGGTTGATCGCCTCGTTGACCAGCACGGTGGTGACGATGTCCCGGCGCAGCCGGTGCTGGCCCATCCGGCTGGCGAACCGCTCCCG
Source organism: Micromonospora sp. RTBAU3-60 (assembly GCF_054963695.1). Classification (NCBI taxonomy): domain Bacteria; kingdom Bacillati; phylum Actinomycetota; class Actinomycetes; order Micromonosporales; family Micromonosporaceae; genus Micromonospora; species Micromonospora sp. RTBAU3-60. The sequence goes on from NZ_JBUEGB010000009.1 coordinate 150,847, forward strand.
CAGTGGGGTGGGGAAGTAGTTGACCAGGATGTCGGTCGTCCACTCCTCGTCGGCCAGACCCTCGCCGACGATCTCCCGCTCCAGCACGATCTTCACGTAAGCCAGCAGCACCGCGAACTCCGGCGCGGTCAGCCCGGTCTCGTTCCGGACCGCGAGTTCCTCGTCCGGCGGCAGTGCCTCCAGCGCGCGGTCCAGCGCCCCGGAGCGCTCCAGCTCGTTGATCATCCGACGGTGCACCGGGAGCAGCGAGGCGGACTGCGCCTGGGCGTTGTTGATCGCCCGGGCCTGCTCGTAGTTGTCCCGCAGCACCAGCTCGGCGACCTCGTCGGTCATCTGGGCCAGCAGCTCGTCGCGCTCGGGCCGGTCCAGCTCGCCGTCCGCGACCGCCGTGTTGAGCAGGATCTTGATGTTCACCTCGTGGTCGGAGCAGTCCACCCCGGCCGCGTTGTCGATGAAGTCGGTGTAGATCCGCCCACCGTTCTGCGCGTACTCGATCCGGCCGAGCTGGGTCCAGCCCAGGTTGCCGCCCTCGCCGGCCACCCGGCAGCGCAGGCTCTTGCCGTCCACCCGGATGGCGTCGTTGGACTTGTCCCCGACCTCGGCGTTGGTCTGCGTCGACCCCTTCACGTAGGTGCCGATGCCGCCGTTCCAGAACAGGTCGACCGGCGCGGTCAGGATGGCCTTCATCAGCTCCTGCGGGCTGAGCTGCGTCGCGTCCTCGTCGAGGCCGAGCACCGCACGGACCTGCGGCGAGATCGGCACCGACTTGGCGGTACGCGGGTACACCCCGCCGCCTTCCGAGATCAGCTCCCGGTTGTAGTCCTCCCAGGACGACCGGGACAGCTCGAACAGCCGCTTCCGCTCGGCGTACGAGGTGGCCGCGTCCGGGTCCGGGTCCAGGAAGATGTGCCGGTGGTCGAAGGCGGCCACCAGCCGGATGTGCTCGGAGAGCAGCATCCCGTTGCCGAACACGTCGCCGGACATGTCGCCGACGCCGACCACGGTGAAGTCCTGGGTCTGGGTGTCGTGCCCCAGCTCCCGGAAGTGCCGCTTCACCGACTCCCAGGCGCCCCGGGCGGTGATGCCCATCTTCTTGTGGTCGTAGCCCGCCGAACCGCCAGAGGCGAAGGCGTCACCCAGCCAGAAGTTGTGCGCGGCCGAGATCTCGTTGGCGATGTCGGAGAACGTCGCCGTGCCCTTGTCCGCCGCCACCACCAGGTAGGGGTCGTCGCCGTCGTGCCGGACCACGTCCTCCGGCGGCACGATCTCCCCGCTGGCGATGTTGTCGGTGACGTCCAGCATCGCCCCGACGAACTCCTTGTAGCAGGCCACCGCCTCGTCCCGGTCGCCCGGCTTCTGCTTCAGCACGAAGCCACCCTTGGCGCCCACCGGCACGATCACGGCGTTCTTCACCATCTGCGCCTTGACCAGGCCGAGCACCTCGGTGCGGAAGTCCTCCCGCCGGTCGGACCAGCGCAGGCCGCCTCGGGCCACCGGCCCGTACCGCAGGTGCACCGCCTCGAACCGGGGCGAGTAGACGAAGATCTCGAACTTCGGCCGCGGCGCCGGCAGGTCCGGGATCGCCTGCGGGTCCAGCTTGAACGCGACGTACGACTTGGGCCGCCCGCCGACCGGCTTCTGGTAGAAGCTGGTCCGCAGGGTGGCCTGGATCAACGTCAGGTACGACCGCAGGATCCGGTCCTGGTCGAGGCTGACCACGTCGTCCAGCGCCTCGCCGATCGCGGTGACCAGCTCGCCGCTGCGCTGCCGCCGCTCGTCCATGGTGGTCGCGCCCGGGGCGAACCGGGTCTCGAAGAGCTCCACCAGCAGCGACGCGATCCTCGGGTACGCGATGAACGTCTGCTCCATGTACTCCTGCGAGAAGACCGTGCCGGCCTGCCGCAGGTACTTCGCGTACGCCCGGAGCACCACCACCTGCCGCCAGGTGAGCCCGGCCCGGAGCACCAGCTCGTTGAAGCCGTCCACCTCGGCCTCGCCCCGCCACGCGGCGGCGAAGGCGTTCTCCACGTGCGGGCGCACCTCGGCCAGTTCCTGGTGCGCCTCGGGCAGTTGCAGGCCGAAGTCGTACAGCCAGATGCGGCCGTCGACCCGTTCCACCTCGTACGGGTGCTCGTCGACCACCCGGACGCCGAGCGAGTGCAGCACCGGCAGCACGGCGGAGAGCATCATCGGCTCGCCGTACCGGTAGACCTTGAACCGGACGTCCATCGTCTCGTCGACGTCCACATCCCGGTCGCCGCCGTTCACCCGCGGCGGGAACTGCTTGCGGAACAGGTGCATCTCGAGCTGGCCGGGCTCCTCCAGCAGCTCCAGCTTGGCCAGGTCCTTCATCGCCTCGTACGGCGTGTGCCCGTCCTTGTAGCCCTCCGGGAACGCGTCGGCGTACCGGCTGAACAGGTGCTTGGCCTGCTCGTCGCCGAGCTTGCGCTCCAGCACCAGCCGGTAGTCGTCGTCCCACAGCCGGGTGGCGTCGGCCAGCTCCTCGGCGAGCAGGTCGGCGTCGATCTCTCCGGGCGGGTTGCCCGGGTCGGTCCGGACGATGAAGTGCACCCGGGCCAGCATCGACTCGGTGACCCGGGTGGTGTAGTCGACCCCGACGCCGTTCAACTCGCGCAGCAGGATGTCCTGCATGCGCAGCCGGTTCTGGGTGGTGAACCGGTCCCGGGGCAGGTAGATCAGGCAGGAGATGAACCGCCCGTACCCGTCCCGGCGCAGGAACACCCGCAGCTGGCGGCGGCCCGCCATACGCAGCACGCCGATCACCGCGTGGTAGAGGTCGTCGGTCTTGATCTGGAACAGCTCGTCGCGCGGGTAGGTCTCCAGGATCTGGAGCAGGTCCTTGCCGGAGTGGCTGCGCAGGCTCAGCCCGGAGCGGTCCAGCACCTCGGCGACCTTCCGGCGGACCACCGGCAGCTCCTGCACGCTGGTCCGGTAGGCGGCGGTGGAGAACAGGCCCAGGAACCGGCGCTCGCCGACCACCTCGCCGGCGTCATTGAAGATCTTGAAGCCGATGTAGTCGAGGTAGGCCGAGCGGTGCACGGTGGCCCGCGAGTTGGCCTTGGTGATGATCAGGAGGCGCTTCTCCAGCACCTTCTCGTGCGCCTCGGGGGTCATCGAGGACAGCGCCCGGGCCTCCGGTGAGTCCGAGCGCAGGATGCCCAGCCCGGTGCCGAGGACGGCCTCCAGCGCCTGGCCCCCGTCCGCGCCGTCGGTGTCGACGAGGCGGTACTCCCGGTAGCCCAGGAAGGTGAAGTGGTCGTGCGCCAGCCAGCGCAGCAGCTCCACCGAGTCGGTGATGTCCTTCTCCGGCACCGGCGGCCGGTTGTCCGAGGTACGCGCGGCGGCCAGCTCGTCGGCCAGCGCCAGGGCGCGCTGGCGCATCTTGGGCCAGTCCTCGACCGCCTCCCGGACGTCGGTGAGCACCCGCTGCAGCTCCTTGCGGAGCTTCTCCCGCTCGGCCGGGTCGCGCACCGGGTCGATCTCGATGTGCATCCAGCTTTCCACCAGGTCGCCGGCGATCGCGTCGTCCGGCTCCACGTCGGCGGAGACCTCGGTGAGCCGGCCCAACGGCTCGCGGCGGACCACGACCAGCGGGTGCACCAGCAGGTGCACGTCGATGTGGTGCGAGTTCAGCAGCGCGGTGACCGAATCCACCAAAAAGGGCATATCGTCCGTGACAATCTCGATCACGGTGTGGTGCTGGTCGGCATCCGGCTCGTGGATGCGCAGCTTCAGCTCGCCTGGTACCCGCTGCTGGGCCAGGTCCCGGTGCGCCCGGGCGGCGTCGAGCATCTCCTCGGCGGTGAAGCCGATCAGCTCCTCGTCCGGCGCGAACCGCCAGAAGCGGCCGACCAGGGTCGCCGCGTCGTGGTCGTCGCCGGCCAGCGCGACCGCCTGGGCCACCAGGCGCTCCGCGTTGGGTACCGGCTCGTCCAACTCGGCGTCGTCGGGCTCCTCGGTCAGCGCCTGCGTGGGCAGGCCCAACTCGTAGAGCGTGTCGACGCTCGAACCGGTCATTCCGGTCACTCCTGTGTCGAGACGGCCGAAACCGTCCCCGTCGGTCGCCGAATCGAAGCTGTCATCGTCCCGGCTGGTGTCAACCTGCCGGAGGTCGGGTCCCGGTTTGATCGCCGGACGCCGGTCCATCGGTGCCACTCCCCTCGACCCACCGCGTTGTGGGTCACTCTCCCGCCCAGCCTAGGCCCTGCCGCCCTGCCCGTTCGTCGGCGGACCACTGGCCGGACGTCCGGATCGGGACTCTGTCCTTTCACCCGTTGCGGGTACGTGGTCGGCTGGTCGGGGAGTACCCGGACTGGGGATGTTCATCACACTGCCCCAGCGCGATCTCGCCCACCCCGGCACGGCGGCGGGGCAGTGGCGAAGGGCCCGCCGTACTAGCGTGCAGGGCAGTTTCGTACCGGAGGGACTGCTGCATGCCCACGTCGTACCCCGTTCGCCGGCGCTTCTCCCGTCGCCGCCCCCTCCTCGCGGCGCTGGCCGCCACCGTGCTCGCCGGGGGTGCGTTGGTCGGGTGCTCGGGGGCGGACGGGCCCGAGCAGAGCCTCACCGCCTTCCTGACGGGCTGGCGCTCCGGCGACCTGCAGGCCGTGGGCTTCATCGACCCCACCGGGGCGCGCGTCCCGGCCGCCGAGGTGGCCAAGGAGATCAAGGCGCTCTCCGGCGAACTGGCCGGCACCCCGCCGGAGCTGAAGCCGGTCGGTGAGCCGAAGATCACAGCCGACACCGCCGCCGCGCGGGTGCAGGCCACCTGGACGCTGCCGGGCCAGACCCGCTGGAGCTACCAGACCCCGGTACGCCTCCGGCAGGGCGGCGACGACCAGTGGCAGGTGATCTGGGAGCCGGCCGTGGTGCACGAGAAGCTGGAGAAGGGCGACCGGCTCGCGCTGCGCCGCGAGCGCGCGCCCCGGGCCGGGGTGCTCGACGGCGCCGGCAACGCCATCGTCGCGCCCCGACCGGTGGTCCGGGTCAGCGTGCACCCCGCCGAGGTCAAGGACGTCCCGGCGCTGGTCCGCCAACTGGACGCCGCGTTCAAGGCGATCCGGCCCCCGCTCACCCCGCCGGTTGACCTCTCCGACCTGCCCAAGCGCCTCAAGGAGGCCGACCCGGGGGCGCTCGTCGAGGTGGTGACCCTGCGGGAGGAGGCGTACCGGCAGATCAAGCCCCGGATCTACGACCTGCCCGGCACGAAGTTTCCCACCGACCAGCTCGACCTGGCGCCGACCCGGGAGTTCGCCCGGGCCCTGCTCGGCTCGGTCGACGCGGCCCAGGCCGACGACCTGAAGGCCCACCCCGACCGCTACGTCGCGGGTGACCTGGTCGGCCACGGCGGCCTCCAGGGCGGGTACGACGAGCGGCTCCGGGGCGTCCCCGGGCTCACCGTGATCACCGAGCACCCCGGGTCCGAGGGCACCACCGCCCCCACCGGCGCCGAACTCTTCCGCAGCGAGCCGAAGGCGGGCCAGCCGCTGAAGACGACCCTCGACGTGGCCACCCAGAACGCCGCCGACGCGGCGCTGCGCGGAGAGACCCGGCGCTCCGCCCTGGTGGCCGTACGGATCAGCGACGGCGCGGTGCTGGCGGCCGCCAACGGCCCCGGCCCGGCCGGCGAGAACCTCGCCTTCACCGCCCAGGTGCCGCCCGGCTCCACGTTCAAGATGGTCAGCGCGCTCACCCTGCTGGACAACGGCGCGGTGACGCCGGACGCCCGGGTCGACTGCCCGAAGACCCTCGCGGTGGACGGCCGGTCGTTCAAGAACTCCGACAACTTCGAGCTGGGCTCGGTCCCGTTCAGCACCGACTTCGCGAAGTCCTGCAACACGGCGTTCGCCTCGCTGGCCCCGAAGCTCGGCCCGGACGGGCTCGCCGTCACCGGCCGCAGCCTCGGCCTGGAGGCGAAGTGGGACCTCGGCGTGGACGTCTTCACCGGCAAGGTCTCCGCGAACGGGGGCCTCACCGAGCAGGCCGCCGCGGCGATCGGCCAGGGCACCACCGTGGTCAGTCCGCTGGCCATGGCCGCCGCCACCGCCGCCGTCGCCCGGGGTCACTGGGAGCAGCCGAAGCTGCTGCTCGACCCTGCCCCGCAGCAGCCCGCCCCGGCCGGCCCGGCCCTGAAGCCCGAGTCGGTGGCGGCGCTGAAGACGATGATGCGCACGGTGGTCACCGGCGGCACCGCGAGTGCCCTGGCCAAGGCCCCCGGCGGGCCGGTGTACGGCAAGACCGGCACCGCTGAGTACGACAACAACCCGGCGCACACGCACGCCTGGTTCGTCGGCTGGCAGGGCGACATCGCCTTCGCGGTCTTCGTGGAGCAGGGCGGATCCAGCACGTCCAGCGCGGTCCCGATCAGTGACCGTTTCCTCCGCGCTCTCGCCACCCGCTGACCCCACCCGCTTGCGGGTCCCGCCGCCCCCTCACGATCACGCCCGATCCTGGATGTAGTGGCCTCGCCGACGATCCGATGCCACTACATCCAGGCTTGAGCACGATCATGGCGAGGTGCGGCAGGGAGCGGTGCCCTGCGCCGGAACGCCGCCCGCGAGACGACGCGCGACCACGCCACCGCATCGCGGGCGGGCGCCGGCGGAGGTCAGGCGATGTCGACGCCCGGTCGCGACGGGGCGTCCCCGGTCGACGCGGTCGGGCCGTCCTCGGCGACGGGCACCCGGCGGAGCAGGCCCGGACCCGCCGACGCGGGCGGCCCGACCGGCTCAGGCGTCTCGTCCCGCGCCGACACCCGCCGCAGCAGGCCCGCCCCCGGACCGAACGGCTCGGGACCGTCGCCCTCCTCCGTCGCCGCCCGTCGCAACAGGCCCGGCCCGGCGGTCCCGGGGGACGTCGCCCCGTCGCCGGCGGCCAGGGGGACAGTGGAGTCACCGTCGGCGGGCTCGCCCGGCGGCGGGCCGAGCGGCTCCACGGCGACCGCGGGGGCCGGGGTGACCACCGGGGCCGGCAGGACGGCGCGCTCGGCGGGACGGGCATTGCCCGGTCGGGGCGCCGGCGCGACCGGGCCGGCCGGCAGCAGCCGCGGCGGCGTCGCGGTGGGCGCGGAGACCGGCGCGAGCCCGGCCACCACGGTGTTGACGATCTCGGCGGCGTACGACCCGTCCGGGTCGTAGTCGGGGTCGAAGACGGTCAGCTCGACCCCGAGGCAGTGCGGGGTGTCGACCAGCCCGGCGAGCAGGATCTCCAGCTCGGCGAAGGCGATCCCGCCCGGGTCGGGCGCGTCCACGGCCGGCATCACCGCCGGGTCGAGCACGTCCACGTCGATGTGCACCCAGTAGCCGGCGCAGTCGGCCAACTGCTCGTGCGCCCACTGTGCGGTACGGGCGGCGCCCTCGGCCCGCAGCGCTGGCACCGGCCGGGTGGTGATGCCGGCGGCCTGCAGGTCGAGTCGGTACTCGTCCTGCGCCCGGATGCCGAGCACCACCACGTCGATGTCCCGGAAGTAGGGGCGCCGCCCCTCGATGCCGGCCAGGTCGGCCTGCCCCCGGCCGGTGACCAGAGCCAGGTCCTCCCCCGCCGCCGCGCCCACGTACGAGGCGTTGCCGGGGTGCCGGAAGTCGGAGTGACCGTCGACGAAGACCAGCCCGATCCGGCCGCCGACCGCCTCGCCGAGCCGGTGCATGGCCAGCGCCGAGCCGAGCAGCACGGAGCAGTCCCCGCCGAGGACCAGCGGGAACTCCCCGCGGTCGATGATCGCGCCGATCCGGTCGGCCAGTGCCGCCGAGTAGGCGGCGATCTCCGGGGCGTGGCAGACCCCGTCGCCGGGGCGCCAGTCGCCCGGGTCGTACCGGGGCGGGGTGAGGCAGCCGGCGTCGCGGGCCCGCAGCCGGGCGAGCAGGGCGTGGTCGCGCAGCGCGCCCGGGGCCTTGGCGCAGCCCGGGACCGAGGTGACCGTGGGCGGGCGCAACCCGAGGTTGGTCGGCGCGTCGAGGACGGCGATCCGGCGCATCATGGGCTCCCGTCCTCGATGGTCGGGCGGGCCGGCCGATACGCCGGCCCGCGCTGGCGTGCTACTTGCTCAGAACAGGGCGCTGGCCAGGGCCCGGCGGGCCGAGGCGACCGCGGGGTCGTCCGGGCCGGCGATGGTGAAGAGGCCGACCAGGTGCTGGCGTACCTTCTCCCGGTCGTCACCGGCGGTGCGGCGGACCAGGCCGACCAGGCGCTGGTAGGCCTGCTCGGCCAGGCCGCTGAGCACCTCGATGTCCGCGGCCAGCAGCTGGGCGTCGACGTCGTCGGGGTTCGCCTGCGCGGCGATGAGCGCCGCCTGCGGGTCGGCGCCGGCCACCCGGCGGGCCAGCCCGACCTGGGCCAGCCCCGCCTCCGCCGCCGCGTCCGCCGGGGACTCGGCGAGGATCTTCCGGTACGCCCGCTCGGCCGCGTCGAGGTCGCCGGTCATCAGGGCGTCGTCGGCCTCGGCGAGGCGCGGGTCCTCGGGCGCCTCGACGTTGACCCCGCCGGCCTTCAGCACGGCCTGGATCCACTGGCGCAGCTGGGCCTCCGGCACCACCCCGGAGAAGGCGTCGATCGGCTGACCGCCGACGATCGCGTAGACCATCGGGATGCCCTGCACCCGGAACATCTGGGCGATCCGCGGGTTGGCGTCGACGTCCACCTTGGCGAGCAGCCACGCGCCGGCGCCCTCCACGGCCAGCCGTTCCAGCACCGGGGAGAGCTGCTTGCACGGCTCGCACCACTCGGCCCAGAAGTCCACGATCACCGGGGTGGTCAGCGAGCGTTCGAGGACTTCGGACTGGAAGGTCGCCTCGGTCACGTCGATGACGCTGACCCCACCGACCGCGCCGCCCGGCGCGCCGGCGGGGGGACCGGATTTGGCCGGGGCGGCGTTGGGGGCGGCGCTGCGCAGGGCGCTGAGGTCGACCGCGCCGCGGGTGAAGATCGACGAGGTGATCCGTGGGTCGCTCATGGTTATCTAGTCTCGCACGTGTCCGCCTGAACTCAGATCAACCGCGACGGCGACAGTTGCAACTGTCACGCCAGCTGGGCGCCGGTGCCGGAAGTCCCGGCACCGGCGTGGCCACTCAGAAGCGGGCGGGCTCGCGGTAGACGCCCCACTCGGCGCGCAGCGCGTCGCAGATCTCGCCGAGGCTCGCCTCGGCGCGGACCGCGTCCAGCATGGCGGGGATCATGTTCTCCCCGGTCCGGCTGACCTCGACCATGCGCTGCACGGCGGCCTTGACCGCGGTGTCGTCGCGGGCGGCCTTGCGTTCCGCGAGCACCCGGCGCTGCTCCAGCTCCACCTCGTGCGAGATGCGCAGGATCTCCAGGTCCTTGGCGACCGTGCCGGTGTGGCAGTTGACCCCGACGATCTTCTTCTCGCCCTTCTCCAGCGCCTGCTGGTAGACGAAGGCCGACTCGGCGATGTGCCCGGTGAACCAGCCGTCCTCGATGCCGCGCAGAATGCCCGAGGTCATCGGGCCGATCTTGTGCGGGCCGTCGCCGCCGAGCTGCTTGATCCGGGCGAAGATCTCCTCCGCCTCGGCCTCGATCCGGTCGGTGAGCGCCTCGACGTACCAGGACCCACCGAGCGGGTCGGCCACGTTGGTCACCCCGGTCTCCTCCATCAGCACCTGCTGGGTACGCAGGGCGATCTCGGCCGACTCGTCGGTGGGCAGGGCCAGGGTCTCGTCGAGGGCGTTGGTGTGCAGCGAGTTGGTGCCGCCGAGCACCGCCGCGAGGGCCTCCACCGCGGTCCGTACCACGTTGTTGACCGGCTGCTGGGCGGTGAGCGACACCCCGGCGGTCTGGGTGTGGAACTTCAGCCAGAGGGCCTTCTCACTGGTGGCGCCGTAGACGTCGCGGAGCCAGCGGGCCCAGATCCGGCGGGCCGCCCGGAACTTGGCGATCTCCTCGAAGAAGTCCACGTGGGAGTCGAAGAAGAAGCTCAGCCCCGGGGCGAAGACGTTGACGTCCAGCCCGCGGGAGAGCCCCAGCTCGACGTAGCCGAACCCGTCGGCCAGGGTGTACGCCAACTCCTGGGCGGCGGTCGCGCCGGCCTCCCGGATGTGGTAGCCGGAGACCGACAGCGGCTTATACTTCGGGATCTCCTGGGCGCAGTACTCCATCAGATCGCCGATCAGGCGCAGGTGCGGCTCCGGGTCGAAGAGCCACTCCTTCTGCGCGATGTACTCCTTGAAGATGTCCGTCTGGAGCGTGCCGTCCAGCCTGGACAGGTCGGCGCCCTGCCGCTCGGCGGCGACCAGGTACATGCAGAAGACCGGCACGGCCGGGCCGGAGATGGTCATCGAGGTGGTCACCCCGGCCAGGTCGATGCCGCCGAAGAGGACCTCCATGTCGGCGGCCGAGTCGATGGCCACGCCGCAGTGGCCGACCTCGCCGAGCGACTGCGGGTCGTCGGAGTCGCGGCCCATCAGGGTCGGCATGTCGAAGGCGACGGAGAGCCCGCCGCCGCCGGCGCCGAGGATCATCTTGTAGCGCTCGTTGGTCTGCTGGGCGTTGCCGAAGCCGGCGAACTGCCGGATGGTCCAGGTCCGCCCGCGGTAGCCGGTCGGGTAGAGCCCCCGGGTGTACGGGAACTCGCCCGGCCAGCCGATCCGCTCGAACCCGGGGTAGGGCAGGCCCTCCGGCGGGCCGTACACCGGGTCCACGGCCATGCCGGAGAGCGTGGTGAAGTCCGCGTCCCGCTTGCGGGCGGCGTCGTAGCGGGCCTGCCAGCGGGCCCGACCGGCGGCGATCTCGTCGGCGTCCATGCGCGGAGCTCCTCCTCGAGTCCTCGACTGAAGACCGAGTGTAGAACGGATACCTGAACGATCGATAAGGACGTGGGTACCGGCCGGTAACCTGACTCAGGCCGACGGTGCCGCCGGCCCGCCCAGGGCCACGTCGTCGACCCGGATGTTGATCTCGTCGACCCGCAGCCCGTACGCCTCGACCGCCTCCGTGACCTTCACCCGGACCGCGTCGGTCACCTCGGGGACCGGCCGGCCGCCGTCGATCACGATGACCAGGTTGACCAGCGCCGCGCCGTTGGTGACGTGCGCCGAGCAGCCCCGCCGGGCGTCGCCGACCTGGTCCAGCCCGACCCGGTCCAGCACCGCGTTGAAGAACCGAGCCACGTCGCCACCGAGCTCGGCCACCCCGGGCACGGACTTCGCGGCGGCCACCGCGATCTTCTCCACCACCTCGTCGGAGACGTGCGTCGCACCGCCCGCCACCGCGTCCGGCAGCACCGACAGCTCCTGGGTCGCCTCGTCAGCCATGCTCTCCCGCCCACTCGTCCTGCCCCACGACCGCCATGAGGCGGTGCGAGCGTACTAGTTCGGGGCCGGTCCGCAGTGGACCCGTCAGGCCCCGAGTTGGGCCAGCAGTTCGGCGGCGGCCGCGTACGGGTCGATCGCACCCTCGGCCACCTTGGCGGCGAGGGTCGGCAGCTGCGTACCGTCGCGCAGCGAGCCGATCCGGTCCCGGAGGGTGCCGAGCGCGATCGCCTCGACCTCGGCGGCGGCCCGCGCCTCCCGGCGGCGGCGTAGCTCGCCGTGCCGCTCCAGCCAGTCGCGGTGCTTGTCGATCGCGGCGGCGATGTCGTCGACGCCCTCGCCCCGCGCGGCGATCGCCCGGACCACCTGCGGCCGCCACTCCCCCGGCCCGCGCTCGCCCAGCGCGATCATGCCCTGGATGTCGCGGACGGTGGCGTCGGCGCCGTCCCGGTCGGCCTTGTTGACCACGAAGACGTCGGCGATCTCCAGGATGCCGGCCTTGACCGCCTGGATGGCGTCGCCCATGCCCGGTGCGAGCAGCACCAGCGTGGTGTCGGCCAGCGAGGCCACCTCGACCTCGGCCTGCCCGACGCCCACCGTCTCCACCAGCACCACGTCGCAGCCGGCGCCCTCCAGCACCCGGACCGCCTGCGGCGTGGCCGCGGAGAGCCCGCCGAGGTGCCCGCGGCTGGACATCGAGCGAATGTAGACGCCGGGGTCGGTGGCGTGGTCCTGCATCCGGACCCGGTCGCCGAGGATCGCCCCGCCGGTGAACGGGCTGGACGGGTCGATGGCCAGCACCCCGACCCGGTGGCCGCGCGCCCGCAGCGCCCGGACCAGCTCGTTGGTGGTGGTCGACTTGCCCACCCCCGGCGACCCGGTCAGCCCGACCACCTGGGCGTGCCCGGTGTACGGCGCGAGGGCCGCCGCGACCTGCGGCAGCACCTCGTCGCCGGACTCCACCAGGGTGATCAGCCGGGCCACCGCGCGGGGGTCACCCGCGCGGGCCCGCTCCACCAGCATCGGTACGTCCCGGCTGCGGCGCACCGATCCGGTGGCCGCAACCGGGGCGTTCTCGACGGCGTCGCTCACTGCTCGGTCTCGCCCCCGGACGGCACGTGGATGATCAGCGCGTCGCCCTGGCCGCCGCCGCCGCAGAGCGCGGCCGCGCCGGTGCCGCCGCCCCGGCGCTTGAGCTCCAGCGCCAGGGTGAGCACCAGCCGGGCGCCGGACATGCCGATCGGGTGGCCGAGCGCGATGGCGCCGCCGTTGACGTTGACCTTCTCCGGGCTGACACCCAGGTCCCGGGTGGACTGGATGCCGACCGCGGCGAACGCCTCGTTGATCTCGATGAGGTCGAGGTCGGCGACGGTCAGGCCGGCCTTCTTCAGGGCGTGGTTGATGGCGTTGGAGGGCTGCGAGTGCAGGGAGTTGTCCGGGCCGGCCACGTTGCCGTGCGCCCCGATCTCGGCCAGCCAGGTCAGCCCCAGCTCCTTGGCCTTGGCCTTGCTCATGACCACCACGGCGGCCGCGCCGTCGGAGATCGGCGAGGAACTGCCGGCGGTGATGGTGCCGTCCTTGGTGAACGCCGGGCGCAGCTTGGCCAGCGTCTCGACCGTGGTGTCCGGGCGGATGCCCTCGTCCTCGCTGATCACCAGCGGGTCGCCCTTGCGCTGCGGGATGATCACCGGGGTGATCTCGTCGGCGAGGTGGCCGTTCTTCTGGGCGGCCGCGGCGCGCTGGTGGCTGGCCGCCGCGAAGGCGTCCTGCTCCTCGCGGGTGATGCCGTGCTTCACCCCGTGCCGCTCGGTCGACTCACCCATCGCGCAGCAGTCCCACGCGTCGGTGAGCCCGTCGAGAGCCATGTGGTCCTTGATCGTGACGTCGCCGTACTTGTAGCCGCTGCGCTGGCCTAGCAGCAGGTGCGGGGCGTTGGTCATCGACTCCATGCCGCCGGCCACCACGATGTCGAACTCGCCGGCCCGGATGAGCTGGTCGGCCAGGGCGATGGCGTCGAGGCCGGAGAGGCAGACCTTGTTGATGGTCAGCGCCGGGGTGGACATCGGGATGCCGGCCTCGACGGCCGCCTGGCGGGCGGGGATCTGGCCCGCGCCGGCCTGGAGCACCTGCCCCATGATCACGTACTGCACCTGGTCGGGGGACACGCCGGCGCGCTCCAGGGCCGCCTTGATCGCGACGCCGCCGAGCCGGGTCGCCGGGAGATCCTTGAGGTTGCCCAGCAGGCGCCCCATCGGGGTCCGCGCGCCGCTGACGATCACCGAAGCCATGCCTGCCTCCGAGGGGGGGGTGCCGACCTGTACGCCTTAACGATTGTTCGGTCAGACTAGCGCCATGGCTGAGAACTCCCCCGTCGAGCCCACTGCCGACTATGTCACAGACATCGGCCTGCGCCGCATCGACCACGTCGGGATCGCCGTGGCGGACCTCGACGCCGCGATCGACTTCTACCAGCGCACCTTCGGGATGCGCTGCGTGCACACCGAGACCAACGCCGAGCAGGGCGTACGCGAGGCGATGCTGGCCGTCGGGCCGACCACCGAGGGCGGCTGTCTGCAGCTGCTCGCCCCACTGTCGCCGGAGTCGACGATCGCGAAGTTCCTGGACCGCAACGGGCCCGGGGTGCAGCAGGTCGCGTACACGGTGACGGACATCGACGCGGCCTGCGCGGCGCTGCGCGAGCGGGGCGTACGGCTGCTCTACGAGACCCCGCAGCGGGGCACCGCCGACTCCCGGATCAACTTCGTGCACCCGAAGGACGCCGGCGGCGTGCTGGTCGAGCTGGTCGAGCCGGCCGCCCACTGAGCCGAAAAGGAAGGGCCCTGGTCAGCAGAGGGCCCTTCCTTTCGCCGGGGCCGAGCGCGGCGATGCGCGGTTCAGCCGTCCCGCGGACACCTCCACGCATCGGTGGATGCAGTTTTTCACAGGGGACTTCCGACCCTAGCTACCGTTCAGTAACGTCCGGCCCCACAAGAGTGCGACCGGTGCCGGATGTGTCGATTGCCGACATGGCGGACCCGTCGCACCGGCGCCGACGATGGCAGCACCCCTGCCCCGGTGTGGGTGCGGACGAACGGGAGGTCACCATGCAGGACATCCTCGATGCGATCATGGCGGCGGAGGGCTCCGCGCAGCCGGAGCGGGAACTCGCCGGCCTCGCCGGCCTGCCGGTACCGGAGAGCTACCGGGGCGTGGTCGTCCGCGCCGAGGACACCCGGATGTTCGACGGCATGGCGACCCGGGACAAGGACCCCCGCAAGGCGCTGCACCTGCAGGAGGTGCCCACCCCCGAGCTCGGCCCGGGCGAGGCGCTGGTCGCGGTGATGGCCAGCGCGATCAACTACAACACGGTCTGGACCAGCATCTTCGAGCCACTGCCCACGTTCAAGTTCCTCCAGCGCTACGGCCGGGTCTCCGACCTGGCCAGCCGGCACGACCTGCCGTACCACGTGGTGGGGTCTGACGCGGCCGGCGTGGTGCTGCGGACCGGGCCCGGGGTGACCCGGTGGAAGGCCGGCGACGAGGTGGTCGCGCACTGCCTCTCGGTGGAGCTGGAGGACGCGGCCGGCCACGACGACACCATGCTCGACCCACAGCAGCGGATCTGGGGCTTCGAGACCAACTTCGGCGGCCTGGCCGAACTGGCCGTGGTCAAGGCCAACCAGCTCATGCCGAAGCCGCGCCACCTGAGCTGGGAGGAGGCGGCCAGTCCCGGCCTGGTCAACTCCACCGCGTACCGGCAGCTCGTCTCCCACCATGGCGCGAACATGAAGCAGGGCGACGTGGTGCTGATCTGGGGCGCCTCCGGCGGCCTGGGCAGCTACGCCACCCAGATGGCCCTGGGCGGCGGCGCGATCCCGGTCTGCGTGGTCTCCTCGCCGGAGAAGGCCGAGCTGTGCCGGCGGATGGGCGCCGAACTGGTCATCGACCGGGCCGCCGAGGGTTTCCGGTTCTGGAAGGACGAGGAGACCCAGGACCCGGACGAGTGGCGGCGCTTCGGCGAGCGGATCCGCGAGCTGACCGGCGGCGAGGACCCGGACATCGTCTTCGAGCACCCCGGCCGGGAGACCTTCGGCGCCAGCGTCTACGTCGCCAAGCGCGGCGGCACCATCGTCACCTGCGCCTCCACCAGCGGCTACCAGCACCAGTACGACAACCGATACCTCTGGATGCACCTCAAGCGGATCGTCGGCAGCCACTTCGCCAACTACCACGAGGCGTGGCAGGCCAACCGCCTCGTGGCACTCGGCAAGGTCCACCCGACCGTGTCGCGGACCTACCCGCTGGAGCAGACCGGCCAGGCCGCGTACGAGGTGCACCGCAACGCGCACCAGGGCAAGGTGGGGGTGCGCTGCCTCGCCCCGACGGACGGCCTCGGCGTCCGGGACACCGAGCTGCGAGCCCGGCACGAAACGGCGATCAACCGGTTCCGCGGGCACTGACCCGTCCGGGTGGTCCTGGCACCGGCCGGGCGGTGGAGGCATTGCGCTTTCCATTGCGCGGAAGGCGATTCAGGGACTGCTCGACAAAGGGCCGCGGGGCACCGACCGGCGGCCCTTTTCGGCGCGCGACTCGCGTCCCGTCGGGCACGCCCGGAGCTGCCAAGATCGCTGTTCGGTCCGGTCCGGCCCGCCCGCGAAGTTGACCATGTAAACAGGACACGAAAGCTTCCGACCGCTCTTGCGAAGCACCCTGGGGCGTCTGCCAGTATGTCCCAATGCCCCAGCAGCAGTCCTCCCCTCTTGCGTTCTTCGATAACGCGAACACGCAGCCAGATTTCACCGTTGGCCTGCGCGGATACAACACCAACCAGGTCGACGACTTCATCGGCCGGTTGAGTGCCGCGCTGAGCCAGTCCGAGCAGGCCCGGGCCGAGGCCGAGCAGCGGATGAACGACGCCCAGCGCCGGCTCCGCCAGGCCGAGCAGCGCCAGAGCGCGCTGGAGCAGAAGCTCGCCGACACCAGCAAGCAGCTCGAGGAGAACAGCCGGCCGACCCTCTCCGGCCTGGGCACCCGCGTCGAGCAGATCCTCCGGCTGGCCGAGGAGCAGGCCAACGACCACCGCAACGAGGCCAAGCGCGAGTCGGAGGGCATCCTCTCCGCGGCCCGCCTCGAGGCGCGGGAGATCACCGACAAGGCGCGCGCCGAAGCGGCCGCCATGAAGGCCACCGCCGAGCGCGAGGCCGGCAGCGTCCGCACCGCCGCCGAGCGGGAAGCCGCTGAGGTCCGCGTGCAGGCCCGCCGCGAGGCGGACACCCTGCGCGCCGACGCCGACCGGGAGACCAAGCAGCTGCGTACGGTCACCGCCCACGAGGTGGCCGAGCTGAAGTCCACCGTCGAGCGTGAGGTCGCCACCCTGCGGGCCACCGCCGAGCGGGAGATCACCCAGCAGCGGGCCAAGGCCGCCCGGGAGGCCGAGGAGAAGCGCGCCGAGGCGACCAAGCTGCTCACCGACGCGCGGGACAAGCGCGACAAGGACCTGCAGGCCCTGGAGCTCCAGCTCGCCGAGCGGCGCGAGAAGGCCGAGCGCGAGGAGTCCGAGCGGCACGCCGCCCAGGTCGCGCAGACCCAGAAGCTGGTCAGCGAGGCCGAGCAGCGGGCCCGGGCCGCCCAGGAGCGGGCCAAGGAGATCGAGCAGCGGGCCGAGGCCCGCCGGGTCGAGTCCGAGCGCACCGCCAACGAGACGGTGGACAAGGCCAAGGCGCTGGCCGACAAGACGCTGAACGAGGCGAAGGCCGAGGCGCAGCGCCTGCTCAGCGAGGCCCGCACCGAGGCGGAGCTGACCACCCAGGCGGCCCGCCGCGAGGTCGAGGACCTCACCCGACAGAAGGACGCGGTCACCTCGCAGCTCGGGCAGATGCTCTCCGGCCTCGCCGGCATCGTGCCGGGCGTGCCGGGCGGCGGCGCCAAGCCGGAGGCGGCCAAGGCCGGTGGCGCCGAGGACAAGGTGAGCGCCGAGTCGGCCAGCTGAGACACCACCCGCGACGGGGCATGAACCACGGCGCGGGGTGACACCGGGTAACCGGTGCCACCCCGCGCCGTCACGCTTTCCAGCCCGTTTCGACCCGTCAGTGAAGTAGGTCCCAACCGGGGCGTCCGTATCGCCCCAGCAGAACCGGATGCGTGTGAGGATGGGAGCATGTCGCACGGCGAGGAACTGTTTGCTCTCGGCGGGGACGTGGCCACGGAGCCCAGCTTCGAGTCCGCGCTGCGGGGGTACGACAAACGACAGGTCGACCGGTACGTCGCTCGGGCGGAGCACGAGATCGCGGCGCTGACGGCCGAGCGGGAGCAGGCGTACACCCAGATCCACAAGTTGGCCGGCCAGGTCGAGGTGCTGCAACGCGATCTCGCCCAGGTACGCAAGCAGGTGGGCGTGGTGGACCGGGCCTCGTTCCGGCACCTCGGTCCCCGGGTCGAGCAGATCCTTCTGATGGCCGAGGAGCAGGCGGACGAGATCCTCGCCGCCGCCAACGAGGAGATCGAGGCCCGTCGCGCCGCCGCCGAGCACATCATCGAGGAGGCCCGGGAGCAGTCCGCCCAGGCCCTCAAGGACTTCGAGATCGCCCTCGCCGCCCGGCGGGCCGAGGAGGAGCGACTCACCGCCGCCCGCAAGGCCGAGGCGGAGGCCACCCTCAAGGCGGCCAAGGAGGAGTCCACCAAGCTCCGCAAGGACGCCCACGAGGAGACCACCAAGCTCCGCAAGGACGCCCACGAAGAGACCACCAAGCTCCGTAAGGACGCCAACGACGAGGCGACCCGGCTGCGCCGGACGGCCCAGGAAGCGCTGACCAAGGCCCAGCAGGAGGCGACCCAGCTCCGGGACACCGCCAAGGAGATCCACACCCGCGCCCAGCAGGAGGCCGCCCGGCTACGCGAGGCGGCCAAGGAGGCGCTGGCCAAGGCGCAGCAGGAGGCGACCCAGCTCCGCGAGGCGGCCAAGGAGGTGCACGCCAAGGCGCAGCAGGAGGCCAAGCGCCTCACCGAGTCCGCGGCCGAGGCCGGCCGGGCCACCCACGCCAAGGCGTTTGCCGAGGCCAAGAAGATCGTCGACGACGCGGAGGAGGCGGCGAAGGCCACCCGGAGCCGGGCCCGCACCGAGGCCGACCGGTTCAGCACCGAGGCCGCCGAGGCGGGCAAGCGCAAGCGCGCCGAGATCGAAGCGTACGTCCAGCGGATGCGCACCGAGACCGAGGCGTACGTCCAGGAGGCCCGGGCCCAGACACAGCAGGAGCTGGGCGCCTGGCGGGCCGGGGTGGAGCAGGAGGTCAACGCCCGGCGGGAGGCGGCCGACAAGCAGTTCGCCCAGCGCCGCGCGGCCGCCGAGCAGGAGTACGCCAAGCGCCGCGACGAGCTCGACCGGCAGCACAAGAAGCGGCAGGACGAGCTGGAGAAGGCGTACGCCGCCCGGCGCGAGGAGATCGAGCAGGGCGCCGCCCGGATCCGGAAGGCGGCCGAGCAGGACGCGCTCACCATGCGCCGGCGGGCCGAGGAGGAGGGCGCCGAGCTGCTGCGCCGGGCCGAGGTCGACGCCGCCGACAAGCGCCGCAAGGCCGACGAGCACGTCGCCGCCTCGCGCCGCCAGTTCGAGGAGTACGCGGCCACCACTCAGCAGCACCTCGCTACCACGCAGCAGCACCTCGCCGCCACCCAGCAGGAGGTGGCCGCCGGCCGCCAGCAGCTCGCCCAGGTGATGCTGGAGATCGCCCACGCCCAGCAGGAGTTGGCCGACCTGCGGACGGAGACCTGGAAGTCCCGCCAGGAGTCCGACGACCTCCAGCGCAAGCTCGCCGAGGTCCGGCTGTCGGCGACCAAGGCCGGCCTCGCCACCACCCCCGTCGACCCGGACGAGCTGAGCGCGGCCGCCAGCGGCGATTCCTCTGGGCCGGCCGCGACCGGCCCCGCCGCCCCGACGGCCGGCAAGGAGAGCGGCCCGGTGACCGCCGGCAAGGCGAGCACGTCAGTGGCCTCCGGGAAGGACAGCGCGCCGGCGGCCGGCAAGGACACGACCCCGGTGACCGCCGGGAAGGACACCGCTCCGGTGGCTGCCGGCAAGGAGACCGGCCCGGTGACCGCCGGCAGGGTGAGCACGCCGTCCTCCGGGAAGGACACCGTGCCGGCCGGCAAGGACACCGCGCCGGTGACCGCCGGCAAGGACACCACCCCGGTGACCGCGAAGGGCACCGCGACCGTCTCCCCCGAGGGCGGCGAGCCCGCGCCGGCGGCGGCCGGGGAGCCGGCGGCCACCGAGCCGGCGGCGGACGGCAGCGCTGCCCGCCCGGTCGCCGAACCGGTGACCACCGTGGACGGCGGCGCCGCCACCGCCGGCGTGGACGGCGAGCCGACCGTCGCCGCCGTGCCCGGCGAGGGCGGCCGAGGCGCCACTCCCACGAAGATCACCAGCACCGGCGAGAACGGCAAGCGCCCGACCAAGCCCACCACCGACGAGCGGAGCGCCAAGCCGAGCGCGGTCAAGGTCGAGACCGACTGACCCAGGCGAGGAGTCCCGCCCGATATCCGACCTCGGCCGGCATCGCCGCGCCCCGCCGCCGTCCACCGCGCCCCCGCTGCCGTCCGGCGGCCGGGCCGGGTGCCCGCCGGACGCTACGAACCTGATGACGTAAACGACTCAGCCGGGGGCGGCCTGCCGGCCTTTGGGGTCCGAGGATCACCGTGATCACAGGGGGTCTGGAAGGCGAAGTTCGCGTGGCGCCTTCCACCCAGCGGTGAATCGTTGTGTCATCAAGTTTGTAGGCGGAGTGGGGGTTACCCCTCGGTGACGGCGGCCTGGCCCGCCAGATCAGCGGCCTCGCCATCGGCGGGAGCCCCTAGCCGACGGCCTGACCCGCCAGATCAGCGAGCTCGCCGTCTGCGGGAACCCCCGGCCCCGCCCTGGCCCGCCAGATCAGCGAGTTCGCCGGAGGCCAGGGGCTCCCGCCGGGACGGTGAAGCGGGAGGTGACCGGCACGGGCCGCGGAAGGGCTGGCCGAGGAAAGCCAGGCCCGCTAACCTCCCGAGCAGCGGGCTGCCGCGTGGACCCGACGGCCGGCCGGCCGATCCGGGCCACCCGAGCCGGTCCGGCGAGCTGGACTCCGGTACGCCGGAGCGGGATCGGGGGAGGTCAGGTGACGCAGGACGGGCGGCCGGGCGACGCCGGACCGGAGGACGACGACCCGCTGGGCGCGCTCCGCCCCGAGGAAGGCGCGGCCGACGAGTCCGGGCGGCCCACCGCCGGCGAGCCGACCGAGCCCGATGAGACGGCCGAACCGACCGAGTTCGAGCCGAGCGGCCGGTTCGGCGTGCCGGGCAAGCCGCTGCGCCGCAGCGCCTTCTTGGTCGGCTTCACCGGGGCGCTCGGCGTGCTGCTGGCGTACGCGGTCTTCCTGGGCATCCGCAACGCCGCCGGCATCCTGGTGCTGGTGGTCATCGCGCTCTTCCTCGCCGTGGGTCTGCACCCGGCGGTGGTCCGGCTGCGCCGCTGGGGCCTGCCGCACGGGCTGGCCGTGGCGGTGGTGACGCTCACCGTGCTGCTGCTGATCATCGGTGGGCTGCTGGCGCTGGTGCCGCCGGTGGTGACCCAGTCCGGGCAGTTCATCACGCACCTGCCCGGCTACGTGGAGCAACTGCGCCGCAACCCCACCGTCAACGACCTCATCGAGCAGTACGACGTGATGGAACGGGTCCGCGCGGCGGCGAACGCGGAGACCATCGGCCGGGCGCTGGGCGGCGTGCTGGGCGGCGCTCAGCTGATCTTCGGCACCATCCTCCGGGCGCTGACCGTGCTGGTGCTGACCATCTACTTCCTGGCGTACTTCGACCGGCTGCGTGACCTCGGGTACGCGCTGGTGCCCCGCACCCGACGGGAACGGGTCCGGCTGATCGGCGACGAGATCCTCACCCGGGTCGGCGCGTACATGGTGGGCGCGCTCGCCATCGCGGTGCTGGCCGGGGCGAGCACCTTCGTCTTCGCGCTGGCGGTCGGGCTGCCGTACCCGTTCGCGCTGGCCGTGGTGGTCGCGGTGACCGACCTGATCCCGCAGATCGGGGCGACCCTGGGCGCGGTGGTGGTGTCCCTGGTGGGGTTCGCCACCGACCTGCCGGTGGGCGTCGCCTGCCTGGTCTTCTTCCTGGTCTACCAGCAGGTGGAGAACTACCTGATCTACCCGAAGATCATGCGCCGGGCGGTCTCGGTCAACGAGGTGGCGGCGCTGCTCGGCGCGTTGCTGGGGGTGTCGCTGCTGGGGGTGGTCGGCGCGCTGATCGCCATCCCGGTGGTGGCCGCCCTTCAGCTCATCCTCCGCGAGGTGGTCCTCCCCCGGCAGGACTCCCGCTGACCGGCGGCGTCAGCCCGCCTGCCGCTGCTGCGGCCCGGGGACCGGGGTGTCGGCGAAGGCGGCCACGGTCCGGTCGGCGTACGCGCTGACGTCACCGGTCTCCATCGGGCCGTCCCAGGTGGTCGGCAGGGGCACCGGCACGGCCGGGTTGACCCGCCGGACGATCTCGTCGAGCACGGTCTCCGCGTCGCCCACCCACAGGTGCTTGGCGCCGGGCACCCCGACCACCTCGGCCTGCGGCACGGCCGCGAACCGCTGCCGCGCCTCGTCCGGGCGCAGGTAGTCGTCGAACTCGGGCACCAGAGCGGTGAGCGGCTTGCCCGCCTCGGCCCAGACGGCGAGGTCCGCCGGCTCGGAGAAACGCAGCGGCGGGGAGAGCAGGATCGCCCCGGCGATCGCTGGGTCGCAGCCGTACTTGAGCGCCAGGTCGGTGCCGAACGACCAGCCGACCAGCCAGATGTTCGGCAGCTCGTGGAACTCGGCGTACTCGATGGCGGCGGCGACGTCGAAGCGCTCGCCGACGGCGGCGTCGAAGGATCCCTCGCTGGTGCCCCGGACGCTGCTGGTTCCCCGGGTGTTGAACCGGAGCACGGCCAGGTCGGCCAGCGCAGGCAGCCGCCAGGCCGCCTTGCGGAACACGTGGCTGTCCATCATCCCGCCGTGGGTGGGCAGCGGGTGCAGGCAGACCAGCGTGCCGGCGGGCTCCCGGTCCAGCGGCCGGGCCAGCTCACCGACCAGCGTCAGCCCGTCGGCGGTGTGGAGCTCGATGTCCTCCCGGTGGCCGGGGAGGATCGACGACGCACGGATCGGGGTGCTCACCGTCCCAGTCTCGCGCGCCGTCCGCCCCGTCGCCCGCCGGGGCGGAAACAGGGTGACCCAGATCGCTCAGCCGTACCGGGGGGCGCCGCGACCGCGCAGGAGGTTCGGGCCGCGCCGGTCCCGGGCCCGCCAGCAGCCGCTGTGCCAGTGCCGCCGGTCAGTGAGGTCGCCCCGGTCGTCGGCCGGCCAGGCCACCACGTGCGCCACCCCGGGGCGGATCTCCTGGTCACAGCCGGGACAGCGGTACGTCTTGACGGACGCCCCGCCGCTGATCCCGCGTACCTGCCAGTCGCCGTCGCGCCACTGCTGGACGGTGGGCACGCCCTGGCGGGCCCGGTCGGAGTCCAGCCGGGTGGTGTCGTCCCGGCGGGGGCGGTTGCGACGGGGGCTCACGGTCACCAAGCGTACGGCTCGCCGGCCGGGCCGCCCCGCGACGGGCGGCCCGGCCGGCAGCGCCGGTCACTTCCAGGTTTCCGGGTCGGTCAGGTCCTTCGCCACTTGCACCCCGGCCAGCACGCTCGTCGCGTCGGCCTCCGTGAAGTCCAGGCCACCCTTGCGGGGGTCGATCCCTGGAAACGGCCAACCGAACTCGGCGGTCAGGTGCGCTCTCGGGATGCCGAGCAGTTCCAGCTTCGTACCGTCCGGGTAGAGGTAGGCGGGACGGCCACCCGCCTCGCGGTTGCTCTCGGTAGTGCTTCCCACGATCTCCGCCCCGTACAGCAGCCGCACCCACATGGTTGCCGACGGCTTTCGGTTAAGGGTGAGCTCGACCTTGAGAGCCTTCGGGAAGCCGGTGGCGTCGACGGAGCAGAAGCCCATCGTCGCGCCCTCCGGCAACGTGCTCAGCCGCAGCGGCGCCGTGCACCGTCGTGCCTCGTCCCAGCGGACGGCAGCCAGGGCCTTGACCAGCATGCTCCGGTCGCCGCCGAGCATGCTCGCCCGGGCGTACAGGCCGGGGACGGGCTGCCAGGCCTTGACCAGGCCGCCGGTCGTGCCGGCCACCTGCCGGATTTCACCGTCGAAGGTCACCGGGACCGGACCGACCCGGTTCGGGAAACCCTCGATCCCCATGCCGGTGAACGACTGCGCGGACCGGGCCACTTCGACAAGAACCGGCTGCTCACCCCCGACGCTGAACCGGATCGACTCCACATCCAGAGACGCGGCCCACCGCAGGTAACGGGCCTTGCTGGTGTCCACGCCCAAGTGCAGCAATTGCGGGTCGGTGCCCACCAGGTCTGGGCGCTGGGCGGCCCCGGGCACCCCGTCGGCCCGGGGCGGCACCGGCGGGGCGACGGTCGGCGTCGCCGCCGTCCACGGCAGTCGGCCGGGCAGCCCGGTGAAGTCGGCCGTGGTCACCCCGACGAAGCCGAGCACCCCGACCAGGGCCAGTGCGGTGCCGGTCGTGGCCCGGCGGCGTAGTTGGCGGCGGCGGCCCCGGGCGCGGGATTCCCGGAGCAGGCGGTGGGTGTCGGTCTCCCCCTCGGCGCGCTCCCGCAGCACCGAGGCGATCCGCTCGTCGAGGTCGGTCACGGCCGGCTCCCGTTCGTCGTCGGGGCGCCGCAGCGCTCCCGCAGGTGGGCGAGCGCCCGCATCGCGTGGGTGCGGACGGTGACCGGCGAGCAGTCGAGGATCTGGGCGATCGTCGCGTCGTCCAGATCCTCGTAGTAGCGCAGCACCAGCACGGCACGCTGGCGGTCGGGCAGCGCCCGGATGAGCCGCCACATCTCATCCCGGTCGGCCGCCTCGCCGCCGAGGTCGCCCCGGTGGGCCTGCTCGGCGAAGGTGTCCACGGCCAGCTCGTGGCTGGACCGCCGGCGCCACCACGAGTGGTTGGCGTTGATCAGCATCCGCCGCACGTACACGTCCGGCCGGTCGGCCCGGGCGATCTTCCGCCAGTGCACGTACGCGCGGGCCAGGACGTCCTGGGTCAGGTCTTCGGCGCGGTGCGCGTCGCCGGTCAGCAGCCGGGCCAGGCGCAACAGGGCTGGGCCGCGGCTGCCGACGTACTCCTCGAAGGTCACACCCTCAAGACGCCGTCACCGGCGCCCGCTGTTGACCCGGATCAGCGGTGGGTGTGGTCGCGGAACCCACGGCCGCTCTTGCGGCCCAGGTAGCCGGCGGTGACCAGGTGCTCCAGCAGCGGCGCGGGGGCGAAGCCGGGCTCGCGCAGCTCCAGGTAGAGCTCCCGCTGGATGGCCAGCGAGACGTCCAGACCCACCACGTCGAGCAGCTCGAACGGGCCCATCGGGTAGCCGCAGCCGAGCTTCATGGCGTGGTCGATGTCGTCGGCGGTCGAGTAGCTGGCCTCCAGCATCTTCACCGCGTCGTTCAGGTACGGGAAGAGCAGCGCGTTGACGATGAAGCCGGACCGGTCGCCGCAGACCACGCCGGTCTTGCCCAGCGCCGCGCAGACCGCGCGGGCGGTGGCGGTGGTCTCCGCCGAGGTGCGGATGGTCTGCACGATCTCCACCAGCGGCATGATCGGCGCCGGGTTGAAGAAGTGCAGGCCGATCACGTCGGCCGGACGCTGGGTGGCCATCGCCACGTCGATCACCGGCAGCGACGAGGTGGTGGTGGCGAGCACCACGCCCGGCTTGCAGATCTCGTCGAGGCTGGCGAAGAGGGCCTTCTTGACGCTCAGCTCCTCGACCACCGCCTCGACCACCAGGTCGACGTCGGCGAGATGGTCCAATGTGGCCGACCAGGTGACCCGGCCGAGCGCGGCGTCCCGGTCGGCCTCGCTGAGCTTGCCCCGGACCACGCCCTTGTTGAGCGAGGTCTTGACCGCCTCGCAGACCTTCGCCGACTGCTCCGCGCCCCGGGTGACCGAGATGACCTCGTACCCGGCCTTGGCGAAGACCTCGATGATGCCGGTGGCCATGGTCCCCGAGCCGACCACGCCGACCTTGGCGATCGCCCGCGCGCCGTCGGCGAGCGCCGCCTCCGTCGCCACCGGCGTGTGCTCGTCCGGTACGACCTTCGGCGAGCCCGGCCGCTCGTAGGTGTAGAAGCCGCGGCCGGACTTCCGCCCGAGCAGCCCGGCGGTGACCATCTGCTTGATCAGTGGCACCGGCGCGTGCCGGCGGTCCCGGCCACCGCGCCGGTACATGGTGTCCAGGATCTCGTACGCGGTGTCCAGGCCGATCAGGTCCATCAGCGCCAGCGGGCCCATCGGCAGGCCGCAGCCGAGCTTCATCGCGGCGTCGATGTCCTCGCGGCTCGCGTACCGCGCCTCGAACAGGCTCACGGCGTGGTTCAGGTAGCCGAAGAGCAGCGCGTTGGCGATGAAGCCGGCCCGGTCGTTGATGGTCACGTCGACCTTGCCGAGGCGCGTGCAGAGCGCCTCCACGTCGGCCACCACGTCGGCGGAGGTGACCACGGTGCGGACCACCTCGACCAGCTTCATGATCGGCGCCGGGTTGAAGAAGTGGATGCCGATGACCTGGTTGGGCCGGGTGGTGGCGACGGAGATCTCGGTGACGCTCAGCGAGGAGGTGTTGGTGGCCAGGATGGCCTCGGGCTTGCAGACCCGGTCCAGCTCGGCGAAGATCCGCTGCTTCAGGTCCAGATGCTCGGGCACCGCCTCGATTACCAGGTCCACCGAGTGCAGCGCACCCAGCCCAACCTGGAAGTCGACCCGGCTCAGCAGGGCGTCCCGGTCGGCCTCAACGAGCTTGCCCTTGGCCACGGCGCGGTCGGTCGACCCGGTGAGGGTGGCCCGGCCACGCTCCAGGGCGGCCGCCGAGATCTCCACGGCCACCACGTCGATGCCGTTGCGGGCGAACACCTCGACGATGCCGGCACCCATGGTGCCCAGACCCACCACACCCACCCTGGTGAACTCGCGCGCCACGACCGGCCTCCCCTTGGTTGACTCCGCCGTTGCCGACATGAACGGCCGCTAAGGTTATGCGCCGGAGTCTGCCACGTGACTCTACGTTGTCGAGACGCCGTGGGATATTTCACGACGTCCGTCACTCTCCGCCCCCGGCGCGGCCGGCCCGGGCAATGCGCCGTCACCGCAGGCCGGGCACCGTCGTCCGCCGTCGCCGCCGGGTCAGGCCTCCGCCAGCGTCGCCGGGTCAGGCCTCCGCGGGCGCCCCGACCAGCGCCAGCAGCTCCGCGACGAACTCGGCCGGCCGTTCCAGGTGCGGGCTGTGGCCGCAGCCGGGCAGCACCACCTCCCGGTACGTGCCGCCGGCCGCCGCGTACCGGTCCAGCACCGCCCGGGTCTGGCCCACCATGGGCTGCGGCGGGCAGTCCGCCGCTCCCGGCCAGCCCGGCACGGCGCCGAGTGACCCCAGGTACGCCAGGTCGAACAGCGAGGTGTCGGAGACGATCACGTCGGCATCGCCGCGTACCCAGGTCACCGGCGGCTTGGCCGGGACGGTGACCAGCTTGTCGGCGACCCGGAACCAGGCGGGCGCCAGCGCGTTGAGCACCCCGCGTTTCCCCGCGGCCGTGCCCGGCCAGTGCGCGGAGGCGACCGCCGTGCCCGGGTAGTTGTCGTCCCCGGTGGCGGTGGTCAGCATGCTCTCCAGCAGCAGCTCCTCGTCCTCGCCCAGCGACGCCGGGTCGGCCACGTACGCCGCCCGCAGCACGTTGCGCGGGCTGGTCGGGCCGTCCTCGCCCCGGTCCTGCGCGGCGAGGCGGGCGACGAAGTCCGGGTTGGCGGTGCCGGCGCCGGTGCCGGCGAAGTCGGGCGTGGTGGGGGTGCCGTCGAGGTCCCGGGTCCCGCCGAACCCGTACGGCGACACCGGCGCCTCCAGCAGCAGCCCGGCCACGCGGTCGGGATGGTCGACCAGCAGCCGCATCGCCACCCCGCCGCCGAGCGAGTGCCCGACCACCACGGGCCGCGCGCCGGAGGCGAACAGCCCGGGAGCGTCGAGCAGGGCGGCCACGTCGTCGGCGAAGTCACCGAGGCCCCGGGTCGCGTCGACCGGGGCGGTGTCGGTCTCGCCGTACCCGCGCAGGTCCGGGGCGACCACGCGGAGCGCCTCCGGCAGCCGCCGCAGCAGCGGCTCCCAGAACGCCGACGACGAGACGTTGCCGTGGACCAGCAACACCGGTACGCCGTCCGGCGGACCGGCCACCCGTACCGACTGGGTGATGCCGTTGGCGTGGACCGTGTGCCGCGTGCTCCGCATCCGCGCATGCTGGCACACCGCGCCGGCCCGGTCCATGTGCCCGGACCCCACTCCGGACCGCCCGTGGGTGTGGACGGACCCGGTGGGATCAGGAGTGCGCGTCGACCGGGAGCGACAGGATCTCGCGCGACTCCACCGGCGTCCGGGCAGACGGGACGGGCAGCGGGAGGGTCGGCCGGTGGCCCGGGCTCGGGAGGCTGAAGCTCATCCCCACCGGGTCGGTCCGGGCCACCCCCGGGTCGAAGTAGCGCAGGTCGGTGCGGCCGAGCCGGATCACGTCACCGTCGGTGAGCGGCACGCTGCCGCTGATCCGCTGGTCGTTGAGCCAGGTGCCGTTGGTCGAGCCGAGGTCGGTCAGCCAGGCCCCCTCGGGGGTCAACTGCACCGTGGCGTGCCGCCGGCTCAGATGCGCGTCGGCGAGCACGATGTGGGCGCTCGGCGCCCGGCCGATGACCTGCGGGTCCCGGCCGACGCGGAAGCTCAGCCCGCGCAGCGCCCCGCCCGACACCGTCAACAGCGGCATCAGCTCCGGATGCTCCTCCATCGGCAGTCGCCCCTCCACCCCGTCGCCTGCGGCGTCAGCCTGCCAGCTCACCGTAATGGCTGTCACCACCGCGCGGTCACCCCCGCAACCCCGGCCGGTCAACTTCTGTTCGCCGTTTCGGGTTCATTCACCGGTCATGTCCGTCGATTCCGTCGGTTCGTCGGCGCCCCGGTCAGGGCAGGTTACGCGGGACGCCGGACCTACCAGTGAGTAACGTTCGGGTCTAGACTTCGGCCATGACGGCTGTGCATGTCCCGGGGACCCCGATCATCGAGGACGGTCACCTGGTGTCCACCAGCCCGGCGACCGGCGCCGAAGCCGGACGGGTCCCGGTGGCGACCGTAGCGGACGTACGGGACGCGGTCGAACGGGGGCGCGCCGCGGGCCAGTGGTGGGCCGGGCTCGGCTTCACCGGCCGCCGGGAGCGGCTGCTGCGCTGGCGCGGTGTCATCGCCCGCCGCATCGAGGAACTGGCCGAACTGGTGCACACGGAGGGCGGCAAGCCGATCGGCGACGCCGTCGTCGAGATCCTCACCGCGCTGGAGCACATCGACTGGGCCGCCCGCAATGCCCGCCGGGTGCTCGGGCCGCGCCGGGTGCGCACCCGGCTGATCCTCGCCGAGTTCACCGGGCACCTCGAATACCAGCCGTACGGGGTGGTCGGGGTGATCGGCCCCTGGAACTACCCCGTCTTCACCCCGATCGGCTCCGCCGCGTACGCCCTCGCGGCCGGCAACGCTGTGGTGTTCAAGCCGAGCGAGTACACCCCGGCCGTCGGGCAGTGGCTGGTGGACCGCTTCGCCGAGGTGGTGCCGGAGCAGCCCGTCCTCACCGCCGTGCACGGCCTCGGCGACGTGGGCGCGGCGCTGTGCCGGTCCGGCGTGGGCAAGCTGGCCTTCACCGGCTCCACCGCCACCGCGAAGAAGGTGATGGCCGCCTGCGCCGAGACCCTCACCCCGGTGCTGCCGGAGGCGGGCGGCAAGGACGCCATGATCGTGGACGCCGACGCCGACCTGGACGCCGCCGCCGAGGCGTGCGTCTGGGGCGCCCTGACCAACGCCGGGCAGACCTGCATCGGCATCGAACGGGTCTACGCGGTCGAGCCGGTCTTCGACGCCTTCCTCGACAAGGTGGTGGCGAAGGCCGGCCGGCTCACCGTCGGCCCGGAGGGTGCCGACATCGGACCGATCACCATGCCGGCCCAGCTCGACGTCATCCGCCGGCACATCGACGACGCGGTCGCCCGTGGCGGCCGGGCGGTGCTCGGCGGTCCCGAGGCGGTGCAGCCGCCGTACGTGCACCCGACCGTGCTGGTGGACGTCCCGGAAGACTCGGCCGCCGTCCGCGAGGAGACCTTCGGCCCGACCCTGACGGTCAACCGGGTCCGCGACATCGACGAGGCCGTCGAGCGGGCCAACGCCCTGTCGTACGGTCTCGGGGGTTCGGTCTTCGGCCGGAAGCGGGCGGTGGCGGTCGCACGGCGGCTGCGTTCCGGGATGGCCGCGATCAACTCGACGCTCACCTTCGCCGGCATGTCCACCCTGCCGTTCGGCGGGGTGGGCGACTCCGGCTTCGGCCGGATCCACGGCGAGGACGGGCTGCGCGAGTTCGGCCGGGCCAAGGCGATCACCCGGCGCCGTGGGCCCTCGCTGCTGCCGTCGATGACCTTCGAGCGCACCCCGGCCGACGTCGCCCGCCTGGTCAAGGCCGCCAAGCTGATGTACGGCCGGGGCCGCTGACGGGGCCGGTCTCCCCCGGACTCAGAACAGGGTCAGCTCGTCGCGCTCGATGCCGCGCAGCTTGTCGTAGTCGACCACCACGCAGCGGATCCCGCGGTCGGTGGCGAGCACCCGGGCCTGCGGCTTGATCTCCTGCGCGGCGAAGACGCCGGTGACCGGGGCGAGCAGCGGATCGCGGTTCATCAGTTCGAGGTAGCGGGTGAGCTGCTCCACCCCGTCGATCTCGCCGCGCCGCTTCACCTCGACCGCGACCGCGCCCTGGTTCGCGTCCCGGCAGAGCAGGTCGACGGGACCAATCGCGGTCATGTACTCCCGCCGGACCAGCGTGAAGCCCTCACCGAGGGTTTCCGGATTGGCGGCGAGCAGCTCCTGCAGGTGCGCCTCGACGCCGTCCTTGCGCAGGCCCGGGTCGACGCCCAGCTCGTACGAGGTGTCCTGGAAGATCTCCTCCAGGGTGATGCGCAGCTCCTCGCCGGCCTTGTTGACCACCCGCCAGACGCCGGGCGCCTCCTCCAACCGGCACGGCGGGCTCATCCAGTTCAACGGCTTGTACGCCCGGTCGTCCGCGTGGATCGACACCGAGCCGTCCGCCTTCACCATGAGCAGCCGGGTGGCCGGCGGCAGGTGCGCCGAGAGCCGTCCGACGTAGTCCACCGAGCACTTCGCAATCACCAACCGCACCCGACGAGGGTAGCCGAGCCCCCGGCGCTCGCCGGCGAGCGCCACTGGCGTACCGGTGCGATATTGAGATCGTGCTCGAAGTCCTCACCGGTTCCGGCCTCGCCGCCTCGGCCGGCCTGAACGCCTACATCCCGCTGCTCCTCATGGGTCTGCTGGCGCGCTACACCGACCTGGTCGACCTGCCCAGCGGGTGGCAGTGGCTGGGCAACGGCTGGGTCATCCTGATCCTCGCCGTGCTGCTCACCATCGAGGTGGTCGCCGACAAGGTGCCGGTGGTCGACCACGTCAACGACGTGGTTCAGACGGTGGTCCGGCCCACCGCCGGCGGCCTGGCCTTCGGCGCCGGCTCCAGCTCGCAGACCGTCACGGTCAGCGACCCGGACACGTTCTTCTCCTCGCACCAGTGGGTGCCCGTCGTGGTCGGCGTCCTCATCGCGCTCGGCGTGCACCTGCTCAAGTCGGCGGTCCGCCCGGTCATCAACGCGACCACCGCGGGCTTCGGCGCCCCGGTCGCCAGCACCGCCGAGGACGCCACGAGCGCGGTCATGTCGGTGGTGGCCATCCTGCTGCCGGTGCTGGTGCTGGCGTTCCTGCTCGGGTTCGTCCTGTTCCTCGGCTGGTTCCTGCGGCGGCGCAAGGACCGGCGGCGGGAACGCGCGGCAGCCCGCGCGGCTGGATTCCGGGTCTGATCCTGCTGGTCGCGGTTCCGGGTTGGGTCCGCGTCGTGGGCTGCTCTCGGTGGGCTTGGGGCCCTGCTTTCAGCGCAGGCCGTTGGCCGCGCGGATCACGGTGACCAGTTCGTCGATGATGCCGGTCAACGCGAAGTCCTTCGGCGTGAAGACGCGGGCCACACCGGCCGCCCGCAGCGCCTCCGCGTCGCCGGTGGGGATGATGCCGCCGACCACCACCGGCAGATCGGCCCGCCCGGCGGCGCGCAGCCCGTCCAGCACCGCCGGCACGGCGGCGAGGTGCGAGCCGGAGAGCACCGACAGCCCGACCAGGTCCACGTCCTCCTCGACCGCTGCGGCGACGATCTGTCCGGCGGTCAGCCGGATGCCCTGGTAGACCACCTCGAAGCCGGCGTCGCGGGCGCGTACCGCGATCTGCTCGGCGCCGTTGGAGTGCCCGTCCAGGCCGGGCTTGCCGACCAGCAGCCGCAGCCGGCCGCTGCCCAGCTCGCGCGCGGTCGCGGCGACCCGCTCGCGGACCCCCGCGAGCCCCGCGTCTCCACCCGCCCCGGCGGCGCCGGAGAGGCCGGTCGGGGCCCGGTACTCGCCGAAGACCTGGCGCAGCGCGCCGGCCCACTCGCCGGTGGTCACCCCGGCCCGCACGCACTTCAGCGTCGCCGGCATCAGGTTCGCCGTGGTCGCGGCGTCCGCGCGCAGCCGGGCCAGTGCCGCGTCCGCCGCCGCCGCGTCCCGGCCGGCTCGCCACTGGCGTACGGCGGTCGCGGCGGCCGCCTCGACGGCCGGATCGACCTGCTCGATCGCCTCGGCACCGGCCGCGGTCAGCGGCGACGGCTCGGTCTCGGTGAACCGGTTGACGCCGACCACCACGTCGGTGCCGGCCTCCATCCGCCGGCGGCGGTCGGCGAGCGAGGCCACCAGGGCGCTCTTCAGATAGCCGGTCTCCACGGCGGCCACCACGCCGCCCAGCTCCAGCACCTTCGCCAGCTCGACCCGGGCACCGGCGACGATGTCGTCGACCAGCGCGGTCATCACCTGCGAGCCGGCGAAGAGGTCGGGATGTTCCAGCAGGTCCGACTCGTACGCCAGCACCTGCTGCATCCGCAGCGACCACTGCTGGTCCCAGGGGCGGGGCAGGCCGAGCGCCTCGTTCCAGGCGGGGAGCTGCACCGCGCGGGCCCGGGCGTCCCGGGAGAGGGTGACGCCGAGCATCTCCAGCACGATGCGCTGCACGTTGTTCTCCGGTTGGGCCTCGGTGAGGCCGAGCGAGTTGACCTGGACGCCATACCGGAAGCGGCGCTGCTTCTCCTCCGCCACGCCGTACCGGTCGCGGGTGATCTCGTCCCAGAGCGCGCCGAACGCGCGCATCTTGGCGATCTCCTCGACGAAGCGCACCCCGGCGTTGACGAAGAAGGAGATCCGCTGCACCACGTCGCCCATCCGCTCGGCGGGCACCTGGCCGGAGTCGCGCACCGCGTCGAGCACGGCGACCGCCGTGGCCAGGGCGAAGCCGACCTCCTGCACCGGCGTCGCACCGGCCTCCTGCAGGTGGTACGAGCAGATGTTGACCGGGTTCCACTTCGGCATCTCGCGCAGCGTGTAGGCGATGACGTCGGCGGTCAGTCGCAGCGACGCCGCCGGCGGGAAGATGTACGTCCCCCGGGACAGGTACTCCTTGATGATGTCGTTCTGCGTGGTGCCGGCGCACCGGGCCAGCTCCGCGCCCTGCTCGGCGGCGACCGCGGCGTAGAGGCCGAGCAGCCACATGGCCGGCGCGTTGATGGTCATCGAGGTGTTCAGCTCGGCGAGCGGGAGACCGTCGAAGAGTGCCCGCATGTCGTCGAGGTGCGCCACGGGCACGCCCACCCGGCCCACCTCGCCGGCGGCCAGCTCGTGGTCCGGGTCGTACCCGGTCTGGGTGGGCAGGTCGAAGGCGACGGAGAGACCGGTCTGCCCCTTCGCCAGGTTGCGGCGGAAGAGCGCGTTGGTGGCCGCGGCGGAGGAGTGCCCGGCGTAGGTGCGCATCACCCAGGGCCGGTCGCGCTCCGGCAGCCGCCCCGAGGGAGCCTTCTCATCCATGGCCGGAGTCTAAGTTACCGTTCAGTAAAACGGGTTGTGGAAAACCACACAGGTCCATGGAGGGGACCACCGGGCACGAGCGGCGCGACATGGCCGAGACCACCACACCCCCGCGCCGCCGGCCGGCGCGCCGGAGTCGCACACTGGACGTCATGGATGACGAGCTCGCGATCTCCGTACGGGGGCTGCGCAAGGCGTACGGAGACAACCTCGCGGTGGCGGGCGTGGACCTCGACGTCCACCGGGGCGAGGTGTTCGCCCTGCTCGGCCCGAACGGCGCCGGCAAGACCACCACCGTGGAGATCCTGGAGGGCTACCGGCAGCGCGACGCCGGCGAGGTCCGGGTGCTCGGCGCCGACCCGGCCCACCCGGACCCCGACTGGCGCTCGCGGGTCGGCATCGTGCTCCAAGGCACCGGCGAGTTCGACGAGCTGACCGTCGCCGAGGTGGTGCGGCACTTCTCCGGCTTCTACCCGGGTGCGGACGACCCGGACAAGGTCATCGAGCGAGTCGGGCTGGGCGCCAAGGCCAGGGCCCGTACGCACACCCTCTCCGGTGGGCAGAAGCGCCGGCTGGACGTGGCGCTGGGCATCATCGGCCGCCCCGAACTGCTCTTCCTGGACGAGCCCACCACCGGCTTCGACCCCGAGGCCCGGCGCGAGTTCTGGGAGCTGATCCGGGACCTCGCCGCCGCCGGCACCACCATCCTGCTGACCACGCACTACCTGGACGAGGCCGAGGCCCTGGCGGACCGGGTCGGCGTGATCGCCGCCGGCCGGGTGGTCGAGGTAGCCCCGCCGAACCGGCTCGGCAACCGGCAGGAGGCCCTGGCGACGGTCTCCTGGCGTACCCCGGAGGGAACGCCGGAGAGCGCGGCGACCGCGACGCCGACAGCGCTGGTCGCGGAACTGGCCGCGCGCTTCGGCGGCGAGGTCCCCGGGCTCACGGTGACCCGGCCGACCCTGGAAGACGTCTACCTGCGGATGATCGGACACTGATGACGACCACCACGAAGCCGGCCGCCCCGGTCGCCACCACCGCCGGAGGGCGTCGCCTCGGCGCCGGCGCCCTGGCGCTGCGGCAGGGCCGGCTGGAGATCACCCAGTTCCTGCGCAGCCGGGAGTCCGTCGTCTTCACGATGGGCTTCCCGATCATCATGATCCTGATCTTCGCCTCGATCTTCAACGACGAGATCGCCCCCGGCGTCAGCTACACCCAGTACTTCATCACCGGCATGATCGCGACCGGCCTGATGACGGTCAGCTTCCAGAACCTCGGCATCTGGATCCCGATCGAGCGGGACCGGGGGGTGCTCAAGCGCTATCGGGGCACTCCGATGCCCAAGTGGGTGTGGTTCGCCGGCAAGGTGATCATGGTGGTGGCGATCGGCGTCGCCGAGACCGCGCTGCTGCTCGCCGTCTCCGCCGTCTTCTTCGATCTGAACCTGCCCAGCACGGCGGGCAGGTGGCTCACCTTCGCCTGGGTCGCCGCGCTCGGCGTCACCGCCTGCACCCTGTGCGGCATCGCCATCTCCTCGCTGGCGCGCACTGCCCGCAGCGGCTCGGCGGTGGTCACCCCGGTGGCGCTGATCCTGCAGTTCATCTCCGGCGTGTTCTTCGTCTTCACCGGCCTGCCGGGCTGGATGCAGCAGATCGCGGCGCTCTTCCCGCTCAAGTGGACGTGCCAGGGGCTGCGCGCCGTCTTCCTGCCGGACAGCTTTGGCGCCCAGGAGCCGGCCGGCTCGTTCGAGCTGGGCCGGGTCGCCCTGGTGCTGGCGCTGTGGTGCGTGATCGGCCTGGTCCTCTGCCTGACCACCTTCCGCTGGACCACCAAGCGCGACGGCTGAGCCGGAGGGAAGGGTCTGCTGGGCCCCGCGCTCACCCCGCCCCGGACGGCGTGACGCCCCCGGCCGCCGCGCGGTCGGGGGCGTCAGCGGCACGCCTCAGTACGCGTAGAAGCCCTGGCCGGTCTTGCGGCCCAGGTCGCCGGCGGTCGCCATGCGCTGGAGCAACTCCGGCGGGAAGAACTTCTCGTCCGCGGTGTCGGTGTAGATGTTCTTGCTGGCGTTGAGCAGCACGTCCACCCCGGTCAGGTCGACCGTGGCCAGCGGGCCCATGGCGTGACCGAAGCCCAGCTTGCAGGCGGTGTCCAGGTCCTCGGCCGAGATCACGCCGGACTCGACCAGCTTGACCGCCTCCATGGCCAGCGCACAGATCAGCCGGGTGGTGACGAAGCCGGCGATGTCCCGGTTGACCACCACCACCGTCTTGCCCACCCCCTCGGCGAACGCCTTCGCGGTCGCCAGGGTCTCGTCGCTGGTCTTGTAGCCGCGGACCAGCTCGCAGAGCTTCATCATAGGCACCGGCGAGAAGAAGTGGGTGCCCACGACCGACTCCGGGCGTTCGGTGGCCGTGGCGATCTGGGTGACCGGGATGGCCGACGTATTGGTGGCCAGCACCGCGTCCGCCTTGCAGATCTTGTCCAGCGCGCGGAACACCTCGTGCTTGATCTCGATCTTCTCGAAGACCGCCTCGACCACGATGTCCGCGTCGGCCGCCGCCTCCAGGTCGGTGGTCGGGGTGATCCGGGCCAGGCTGGCCTCGACCTCGGACGCCTCGATCTTCCCCTTCTCGGCGAACTTCTCCAGCGACTTCCGGATGCCGTCGACGCCCCGCTTGGTGGCCGCGTCGTCCAGGTCCCGCAGCGTCACCTGCCAGCCCGCCTGCGCCGCGACCTGGGCGATGCCCGAGCCCATCAGCCCGGCACCGACGACCGCGAGTCGACCCGCCATCTGCTTCTCCCTCGCCTGATTGAGTGTCTGCCAGCACCCTAGTCGGCGAGCCTGAACGAGTGCTAAGGGCTGTCTCGGCCGAGCGAGAGCCCCGCGCCCCTCAGATGGCGAGATCCGGCTCCTCGGGCGCGGTGCCGCGTTCCACCTCCACGCCGAGCGCCCGCAGGTCGGCGACGAAGTCGGGGTAGCCGCGGTCGACGTGGTGCACGTGGGAGACCTCGGTGACGCCGTCGGCGCAGAGCCCGGCGATGATCAGGCCGGCGCCGGCCCGGATGTCCGTGGCGCGGACCGGGGCGCCGGAGAGCCGCCCGCGACCGCAGACCAGGGCGTGGTGACCGTCGGTCTTGATGTCCGCGCCGAGCCGCATCATCTCGTTGG
This sequence comes from Micromonospora sp. RTBAU3-60, assembly GCF_054963695.1. Lineage (NCBI taxonomy): Bacteria > Bacillati > Actinomycetota > Actinomycetes > Micromonosporales > Micromonosporaceae > Micromonospora > Micromonospora sp. RTBAU3-60. Next base: position 187,345 of record NZ_JBUEGB010000009.1, read on the forward strand.
CGAACATGAACCGGCCGTCGAAGATGTTCTCGGTGATCAGGGACGCCCCGTCGCTCACCGCGGCCAGCCCGATCGCCATGGGCAGCAGGTCGGTGGCGAACCCGGGGTACGGCAGGGTCACCACGTCGACGGCCGCGGGGCGGTCGTCGACGCGTACCCGGAAGGCGTCGGCCCGGGTCTCCACCAGGCCGCCGGCCGAGACCAGCTTGTCCAGCGCGACCTCCAGGAACGCCGGGTCTACGCCGGTCACGGTGACGTCCCCGCGGGTCATCGCGGCAGCGAACGCCCAGGTGCCGGCGACGATCCGGTCGCCCACGGTGGCGTGCCGCACCGGGCGCAGCTCGGGCACCCCGACGATGCGCAGGGTCGAGCTGCCGGCCCCCTCGATCCGGGCGCCCATGTGGTTCAGCATGGTGCAGATGTCGACGATCTCCGGCTCCCGGGCGGCGTTGTCGATCGTCGTGGTGCCCTCGGCCAGCACCGCCGCCATCACCAGGTTCTCCGTGGCGCCGACGCTCGGGAAGTCCAGCACGATGTCCGCGCCGTGCAGGCCTTCCGGGGCCTCAGCGATGACGAAGCCGTGCTCGCCGGAGATCTCGGCACCCATCCGGGTCAGGCCGGAGATGTGCATGTCCAGGCCGCGCGACCCGATGGCGTCACCACCGGGGTGGGCCACCCGCACGTACCCCCGGCGGGCCAGCAGCGGGCCGAGCACGCAGATCGACGCGCGCAGCCGGCGGACCAGGTCGTAGTCGGCCTCCGCGCCGGGCTGCTCCGGTACGTCGATGACGACCGACCGGGAGCGCTCCACCCCGCCCCGGGCCACCATCGGGTCGACCGGGTCGTCGGCGGCGAACCGGACGCCGCAGCCCAGTCGGCGCAGCACCTCGCCCATGATGGCGATGTCGGTGATCCGGGGGACGTTCGTGATCACGCTGCGTCCCGGGGCGAGCAGCGCGGCGGCCATCAGCTTCAGCGCCGAGTTCTTCGCCCCGACCACGTGCACCGTGCCGGCCAGCCGGGCCTCACCGAGCACCCGGATGACGTCGACGTCGTTGACCGCCGGATCACCCGCGTCGCCGGGACCGACCCCGGCCGGCCAACCGGTCTGGGCCGGCCGGGCCGGGATGGTCAGGTCCGGAATCCGTAGGCTGTGCGTCATGGCCGTCCACCTCACGCGCATCTACACCAAGGCCGGCGATGCCGGCATGACCAGGCTGAGCAACAACGAGCAGGTGCCGAAGACCGATCCGCGGATCGCCGCGTACGCGGACGTGGACGAGTGCAACGCCGCGATCGGCGTCGCGCTCGCCCTCGGGCAGCTCGATGACGAGCTGCGGGCGGTCCTCGGGTCGATCCAGAACGACATGTTCGACGTCGGGGCGGACCTGTCGACCCCGGTGGAGCCGGATCCGGCGTACCCGCCGCTACGGGTCACGGAGGAGTACGTCAAGCGCCTCGAGGGCTGGTGCGACGAGTACAACGGGCGCCTGAGCAAGCTCGACTCCTTCATCCTCCCCGGTGGCACCGCTGGTGCGGCGCTGCTGCACGTGGCACGGACGATCGCCCGGCGCGCCGAGCGGGCGGCGTGGGCCCTGATCGCGCACGATCCGGAGCGGACCAGCACCCTCCCGGCAAAGTATCTCAACCGGCTCTCCGATCTGCTCTTTATCCTGGCAAGAACGGCAAATCCGGACGGCGATGTGCTATGGGTGCCGGGCGGTAAGCGCTGACCGCCGGGGCCCTGCACCACGTGGAGGTCTGGGTACCCGACCTCGCCGCCGCCAGACACAGTTGGGGCTGGCTCCTCGGCGAGTTGGGCTGGACGCCGTACCAGGACTGGCCGGCCGGCCGGTCCTGGCGGCTCGGCCCCACCTACCTGGTGATCGAGGAGTCCCCTGCCCTCTCCGGCCGGGTGCACGACCGGCTCGCGCCGGGCCTCAACCACCTGGCCTTCCACGCCGGCCCGCCGGCCGCGGTGGACCGGCTGGTCGCGGCCGCCCCGGAGCACGGGTGGGAACTGCTCTTCCCGGACCGTCACCCGCACGCCGGTGGCCCCGGGACGTACGCCGCATACCTCGCGGACGGGCAGGGCTACGAGGTGGAACTGGTCGGCGCACTCGACTGAGCGGTCACCCCAGCCCGACGTTCAGCACACGGCACCCCGGCGGGCCGGGGCGTGCTGGCCGGCGCCGGGCCGGCGGGAGCCGCCCCGCCGGCCACTCGACCGGCCGCGCACCCGGGCCGGTCCCGGACAGGCCTGCGCGGCCGGCCGGCGCGCCCGCCGTACCCGGAACCGGTGGCCGCCGACGGCGGCGGTGACCGCCGCGACGACCAGCACCCCCGCGGCGGCCGGCAGCGCCGTCCGCGCGGCGCCGACGGCCCAGCCCAGCAGCACCGTCCCCGGCACCCAGACCGCCACCGCCAGCCCGTCGAAGAGCACGAACCGGCGGTACGGCAGCCCGGCCGCCCCGGCCACCCGAGGCACCAACGTGCGGACGAACGCGGTCCACCGGCCCAGCAGCACCGCCGGCCCACCGCGCGCCGCGACCAGCGCCTCGGCGCGCTGCCAGCGGTGCTCCCCCACCCGGCGGCCCAGCCGGCCACGCCGGAGCCGGGGCCCGAGCAGCCGCCCCTCCAGGTAGCCGAGTTGGTCCCCGGCGAACGCGGCGAGCGTGGTGACGGCGAGCGCGAGGCCCAGGTCGAGCCGGCCGTCCCGGGCCAGCAGGCCGACCGTCAGCATGGTGGTGGCGGCCGGCAGCACCACGCCGACCAGCAGGCCCACCTCGGCGGCGAGCACCGCCGCGGCGGCCAGCAGGACGTAACCCGGCGGCAGGTGGTCGAGCCGGTCCAGCAGGGAATCCAGGAAGGTCACGTCACCCAGCGTGCCGCGCCGGGGCGACACCGCCCTCCTCCCGCCGGCCCGCCCGGGTCCTCCAGGTGGCCGCCGACCCCCTTAGGGTTCCCCCGCACCGGGCACGGGGTTGAAGTCGTCGTCGACCAGGCCGAGCCGGTGCGCCAGCACCGCCGCCTGCACCCGATTGCGCAGCTCCAGCTTCTCCATGGCCGCCGACACGTGCGTCTTCACGGTGGTCACCCCGAGGTGCAGCCGCACGCCGATCTCCGCGTTCGACAGCCCGGCGCCGACCAGAGCCAGCACCTCCCGCTCCCGGGTGCTCAGCAGCCGCAGGTCCGCCGCGCGGGCGTCCGGGTGCGGCCGCTGCTCCCGGTCGTGGGCGGCGAGCGCCCGGCGCAGTACGCGGGCCAGCACCGGCGGCGCCAGCAGGGTCTCCCCCCGCGCCGCCCGGCTCACCGAGTCGATCAGCTCCTCCGGGGCCCCGTCCTTCACCAGGTAGCCGATCGCGCCCGCGCCGAGCGCGCCGTACACGTTGACGTCGTCGGCGAAGGTGGTCAGCACCAGCACCCGGGCGGCCGGCTGCCGGTCCAGGATCCGCCGGGTCGCCTCGATGCCGTCCATCCGAGGCATCCGCAGATCCATGAGGATCACGTCCGGCCGCAGCCGCTCGGCGAGGCGCACCGCGTCGTGGCCATTGCCCGCCTCGCCCACCACCTCGAAACCACCGGCCGTCCGCAGCAGCAGACCCACCCCGGCCCGGACCAGCGTCTGGTCGTCGACCACGAGCACCCTGATCATCTGATCTCCCTGATCGGCAGCCGCGCCTGCACCCGCCAGCCACCGCCCTCCGTGCCCGTCGCGGTGAACGTGCCACCGAGCAGGCCCACCCGCTCCCGCATCCCGCTCAGCCCGTAGCCGGACGGGGGCAGCGGGGGACGCCCTGGCCGGCCACGATCCGGCTCGGCGAGCTGCTGCCGGACCGGCCCGCTGTCCAGCACCTCCAGCAGCAGCGCGCCGTCGACCCCCTGGACGTCCACCGAGGCGATCGCCCCGGGTCCGGCGTGCTTGAGGGTGTTGGTCAGGGCCTCCTGCACCACCCGCGCGGCCGTCGTACCCACCACCAGCGGCACCCGGGCCAGCGCGGGCGACACGCTCACCTGGACCGCCACACCCGCCTCGCGGACCCGCCGGGCGGCGTCCCGGATCACCTGCTCCGGCTCCACCTGCGGGTCGGTCGGCTCGACCGCCTCCGGGTCCCGGAGCACCTCCAGCAGCTCCCGCAGTTCGTCCAGCACCTGCCCGGCCGTGTCCCGCAGCTCGCCGAGGGCGGACACCGCCTCGTCGGTGCGGCCGGTGTGCTGCACGGCGTACCGGGCCGCGCCGGCGCGCAGGGCGATCGCCGCGATGTGGTGGGCCACGATGTCGTGCAGGTCCCGGGCGACACCCGCCCGCTCGGCGAGGCGGGCCGCCCGGGTCTCCGCCGCGCGGCGCTCCTCCACCTCCCGGGCGCGCTCCTCGGCCGCCGCCGCGGCCTGCCGCACCCCGCGCAGATACCGCCCGAACGCCACCGGCGCGGCGACCACCCCGGCCAGCAGGACCAGGCGGATCACCCCGGTGCCGCCGGTGAGGACGCCCGCGTCGCGCTGCAGGGCGTCGCCCAGCGTCGCCCCGAGGTAGAGGGCATACCCCGCCACCGTCGCCGACCGGCCGCACCGGTATGCGACGTAGCCCAGCGCGACCGCCCCGGCTAGCTGCGGGATGCCGCCACCGGCCAGCGTCACCGCGCCGCCGCCGACCATCAGCGCCGACTCCGCGAGCAGCACCGGCCAGGGCCACCGCCGTACGGCCACCAGGGCCAGCCCGGCGAGGACCGCGAAGACCTCCGCCCACTCCTCGCGGGCCACCCCGGGCCGGGCCATCCGGGTGGTCGCCAGGCCCACGCCGGCCGTGGCCAGCCCGAGCAGCAGCTCCCGCCACCAGCCGCGCCACCCACCCGTCACCTGGCCAACCATACGGACGACCGGCGCCGCCGACGGCCCTCCCATCGGCCGCCGTGCCTCCTCCAGGTGGCCGGTACGCCGACCGCCGGCACGAGGTCCGCCCGGCCGTCCCGCGCCTAGCGTCGACCAGCGTGATCAGCGACGCGCCGACCTTCCTCACCCAGTTCATGCGGCACCCGCTCACCACCGGCGCGGTGCTGCCCAGCGGGCCCACCCTGGCCCGGGACATCACGGCGGCGGTGCCGCGGGTGGGGCACCCGCTGGTGGTCGAGCTCGGCCCCGGGACCGGAGCGTTCACCGGGGCGATCCAGCAGCGGCTGGCCGGCCGCGGCCACCACCTGGCGGTCGAACTCAACCCGGCGTTCGCCACCGGCCTGGCCCGCCGGCACCCCGCCGTCGAGGTGGTACGCGCCGACGCCGCCGCGCTCGGGGAGCTGCTGGCGGAACGCCGGCTCGCGGCGGCCGACGTGGTGGTCAGCGGGCTGCCCTGGGCCGCCCTTCCCGCCCGACGGCAACGGGCGATCCTCGCCGCGGTGGTCGGGGCGCTCAACGCCGGCGGGGTCTTCACCACCTTCGCGTACCGGCACGCTCTGCCGACCCGCCCGGCCCGGCGCTTCCACCGGCTGCTGACCGGCGTCTTCGACGAGGTGACCGTGGGCCGGACCGTCTGGGCCAACCTGCCACCCGCCCTCGTGTACCACTGCCGCCGCCCGCTCGCGCCACTCGCCTCACTCGCCCCGGGCTCCCGCTAGAACGCCCGGACAGAGGGGCCGAACCCCCGAAGATCCACACCAGGTCGCGTAAACGGCGGCATCCGGCAGCCGTCGACACCGCCACATCGCGTATATGGAGTCGATCAAGCCCTGGCCAGCGCGCCAAAGGCGACACACTCCACGAGGAGGCGGCGAGCCCCAGACCGCGACCCAGGACGGACCAGGGGCGAGGGATCAGGCGGCGGGCCAGTCCTGGGAGGCCAGACGCGGCGAGACCGCCCCGGGCGGGGCGGCCTCGAGCCAGGAGAGGAAGCCGGTGACCGTGGATCGCGCCATGGCGATCTCCACCGGTGCGTGATTGCTGGTACAGCGCAGGATCACCCAGTCGGCCGGCATGGAGAGCCGTTCCTGCCCCTCGGGCAGCCGGCGGCGCTCCACCGCGAGCCGCTTACGGGAGAGCACCCGCTTGGGCCGCAGGGCGAAGCTGAACATGCGGTACCAGCGAAGTTCGTCGCCGACGAAACGGCCGAAGCCGGGTGACCAGCCTCGGCCGTCGAGGATCGTGGAGACCCGGACACTGAGCCGGATGATGCCTCCGCTGCGGGTGAACAGTGCCCGCCGGACGAAGAGGATCAGAAGCGAGGCGAGCACGACCGCGACGCCGATTCCGATCCCTTCCACGATCTCCATCGGCGGGTCGGCTCAGCGCGCCGGGGTGGCGGGGGTGGCGCTCTCGGCGAGGACCGTGACGCCCTCACCGGTCACCGACACGAAGCCGCCAGCCACGTCGTACGCGAGCTGCTGGCCGCCGGCCTGCTTGATGCGTACCTGGCTGGGCTCGGCGAGCTGGCCGAGCAGGGGCGCGTGCCCCGCCAGCACACCCAGCTCACCCTCGGTCGTCCGGGCGACGACCATCTCGGCCTCGCCGGACCAGACCTTCTCCTCGACGGCTACGAGCTCGACGTGAAGCTGCTGTGCCACGCTGTCTCCTTGCTGCGGCGGCGGATTGCCGAAAGTCTAGTCGCGGCCCCGAGCCCCACCCAACGCGGGTGGCGAGAGCTGCGCCACGGTCATGTCAACGAGCCCCGGCACCCGCCGGGGTCCGTTGGCGCTCAGGTTAACTGGTCTTCTGCTTGAAGTCGGGGTGCTCCAGCATGAACGCGTCGATCTGTTCGTTGCGGAGGGCCGCGAAGAAGTCGTCGGCCGGCGGCAGCAGCCGCTCCCCCTTGTACGCCGAGCCGGTGCCGATGCCCTCGCCGGGCAGCTTGATCGTCTGGATCGAGTCGGCGCGGATGCCCTTCAGGGCGAGCGCGAAGTCGACCACGCTGTTGCCGCGGCCGTTGAAGATGAGCGACTCGCCGGCGGCGCGGAGCACCCGGTCCAGCTTCACCGGGTTGGTCACCACGTCGGCGCTGAACGCCTGGCTCACCATCGCCTTGACGAACTGCTGCTGGTGCCGCTGCCGGCCGTAGTCGGCGTCCGGCACGCCGTTGCGCGGGTAGCGCTGCCGCACGTAGTCCAGCGCCTGCCAGCCCTTGAGGTGCGCGTTGCCCTTCTTGTACTCGGCCTGCGGGCCGAGGTAGCCCCCACCGCCGGGCTTGAGCTGGCGCATGGTGCCGTCGGGCTGGCGGTGCTCCGACTTCACGTCCCGCTCGATGTACATTTCGACGCCGCCCATGGCGTCGACGATCTTCCGGAAGCCGGTGAAGTTGATGATCGCGCCGGCATCGAAGCGCTCGATCCCGGTGACCTGCTGGACGGTCTTCGCGAGCAGTTCGAAGCCCTGCGCGGCGTCGGGGTTCTGCCCGGACACCCTGCTGCCGTACGACATGGCGTCATTCAGCTTGCCGGTGCCGCCGGAGTAGTGCGCCTTGGGGAAGGCCGGGATGTCGACCCGCAGGTCGCGGGGGAGCGAGAAGAGGTAGCCCCGGTCCAGGCCGGCCGGCACGTGCATGATCATGACCGAGTCGGACAGCGGCGGGGTCTTCGGATCGCGCGGGTCGATGCCGACCAGCAGGATGTTCAGCGGGCCCTTGATGTCGCTCTTCTTCTCGGTGGCGCCGGCCGCCTCGTCACCGAAGAGGTCCCCCTTGCCGACCGCGCCCTCATAGCGGGCCACCAGCGCGTGATAGCCCACCAGCACGCTGCCGCTCAGCACCATGAGGACCACGCCGAAGATGGTGCACATCCGGGCCCACCGCGGCACTCCCCGCCAGATGGACCGCTTGCCGCCGCGCGTGCCGGCCTTGGCCACGAACTTCTCCAATCGTCGCGCCCACGACTGGTAGACGGGCGGGCGGATCCGTTTCGTTGCAATAGAGAGCAACGTTGATGACGTGAAGTCGTGTCACGAACGGTACCGCGCGGTCCGGCGAACCGCTTTCCGGACATCCGGACATCTGGTACGAGCCGGGCCCGAACAGGCGGAGGCCGCCCCGACGTCTGTCGGGGCGGCCTCCGTGGAGTGTGGCAAGGGTCTCAGCCCTCCATCAGCTCCTTGGCCTTGCGCTCCAGGTCCTCGAGACCGCCGCACATGAAGAAGGCCTGCTCGGGGAAGTGGTCGTACTCGCCCTCGCTGATCTTCTTGAACGCCTCGATGGTCTCCTTGATCGGGACCGTCGAGCCCGGTACGCCGGTGAACTGCTCGGCGGCGTAGGTGTTCTGCGACAGGAAGCGCTCGATCCGCCGGGCCCGCTGCACGGTGATCTTGTCTTCCTCGGAGAGCTCCTCGATACCGAGGATGGCGATGATGTCCTGCAGGTCCTTGTAGCGCTGCAGGATCCGCTTCACCTCGGTGGCCACCTGGAAGTGCTCCTGGCCGACGAACTCCGGGGCGAGGATCCGGGACGAGGACGCCAGCGGGTCCACGGCCGGGTAGATGCCCTTGTCGGAGATCGACCGCTCCAGGTTGGTGGTCGCGTCCAGGTGGGCGAACGTGGTGGCCGGCGCCGGGTCGGTGTAGTCGTCGGCGGGCACGTAGATCGCCTGCATCGAGGTGATGGCCTGGCCCCGGACGGAGGTGATCCGCTCCTGGAGCTCGCCCATCTCGTCGGCCAGGGTCGGCTGGTAGCCCACGGCGCTCGGCATGCGGCCGAGCAGCGTGGAAACCTCGGAACCGGCCTGGGTGAAGCGGAAGATGTTGTCGATGAAGAGCAGCACCTCCTGCTTCTTCACGTCGCGGAAGTACTCCGCCATGGTGAGCGCGGAGAGGGCGACCCGGAGCCGGGTACCCGGCGGCTCGTCCATCTGGCCGTAGACCAGCGCGGTCTTGTCGATGACGCCGGACTCGGTCATTTCGGCGATGAGGTCGTTGCCCTCACGGGTGCGCTCACCCACACCGGCGAACACCGAGGTGCCACCGAAGTTCCGGGCGACGCGGGTGATCATCTCCTGGATGAGCACCGTCTTGCCCACGCCGGCGCCACCGAACAGGCCGATCTTGCCGCCCTTGACGTACGGGGCGAGCAGGTCGATGACCTTGATGCCGGTCTCCAGCATCTCGGTCTTCGGCTCCAGGTCCGCGAAGGCCGGGGCCTTGCGGTGGATCTGCCAGTGGTCGTCCGGGTTGAGCGTCTCACCCTCGGTGAGGTTGAGGCACTCGCCGATCGCGTTGAACACGTGGCCCTTGACCGCGTCGCCCACCGGCACGCTGATCGGCGAGCCGGTGTCCCGCACCTCGGTGCCGCGGACCAGGCCGTCGGTCGGCTGCATCGAGATTGCGCGGACCAGGTTGTCACCCAGGTGCTGGGCGACCTCCAGGGTCAGCGTCTTCTCGCCGCCGGACAGGGTCACGTCGACGTGCAGAGCGTTGAACAGGTCCGGCATGGCGTCGCGCGGGAACTCGGCGTCGACGACCGGGCCGATGACCCGGACCACGCGACCCGTGGCCGTCTTGGTCTCTACTGGGGCAGTCATCACACTTCACTTCCCGACGCGGCGAGCGCGTTCGCGCCGCCGACGATCTCACTGATCTCCTGGGTGATCCCGGCCTGGCGGGCCGTGTTCATCTCCCGCGTGTACTTCTCGATCATCTCTTCGGCGTTGTCGGTGGCGCTCTTCATCGCCCGCCGACGGGCCGCCGACTCGCTGGCCGCCGACTCCAGCAACGCCGCGTAGATCCGCGTGTTGATGTACTTCGGCAGCAGCGCGTCGAGCAGCGCCTCCGCCTCCGGCTCGAACTCGTACGCCGGGAGCAGACCCTCGGACCGCGGCCGGTCCTCGACCTGCATCGGGCCGATGATCCGCGTGACCGGCGTCTGGGTCATCAGGGACTTGAACTCGGTGTAGACGATGTGCAGCTCGTCGATGCCGACAACCCCGTCCGGACCGGCCCCGCCGTCCACGTCGTCCGCGCCGGCCGTGAACGCCTTGATCAGCGTCTCACCCACCTCGCGGGCGTCGGAGAACGCCGGCTGCTCCGAGAAGCCGGTCCAGCTCGCCGCGATGTCCCGGTTGCGGAACCGGTAGAAGGTCACGCCCTTACGACCGATGACGTAGAGCACGGGCTCCTTGCCGTCGGCCGCAAGCCGGGCGATCAGCGACTCCGCGGTCCTGATCGCGTTGGAGCTGTAGCCGCCAGCCAGACCGCGGTCGCTGGTGACCAGCAGGACGCCCGCCCGCCGCACCCGCTCGCGCGGGGTGAGCAGCGGGTGGTCGATCCGCGCGTTGGACGCCAGCGCCGTGAGCACGTCCGTGATCGCCTTGGCGTACGGCAGGGACGCCTCCACCCGCGCCTGGGCCTTGGCGATGCGGCTCGTCGCCACCAGCTCCATCGCCTTGGTGATCTTCTTCATCGACTTCGCCGAGCGGATCCGTTGACGAAGAACGCGTACCTGGGCGGCCATCGTCAGCTCTCAGCCGGGCGGTCGGTCGAGCCCTCGCGGAAGCGGGTCACCGTCTCGCGGGTCTCCTCGCCCTCCAGCGGCTTGGCCGGGGCCTCGTTGATCCGCACCTCGTCCTCCTTGCCGAGGAAGAGCTGCTTGAACTCGGTGATGGCCGAGTCGAGCGAGCCGATGATGTCGTCGTCCCACTTGTTGTCCGCGATCGCGGCCAGGACGCCCTCGTGCTTGTGCCGGAGGTACTGCAGGAACTCCGACTCGAAGCGCTTGATCTCGCCGACCGGGATGTCGTCCAGCTTGCCCTCGGTGCCGGCCCAGACCGAGACGACCTGCTCCTGCACCGGGTACGGCGAGTAGTTCGGCTGCTTGAGCAGCTCGACCAGGCGGGAGCCGCGCTCGAGCTGGGCACGGGAGGCCTTGTCCAGGTCGGAGGCGAAGGCGGCGAACGCCTCCAGCTCGCGGAACTGGGCCAGGTTGAGCCGGAGCGAACCGGCGACCTTCCGCATCGGCTTCACCTGGGCGGCGCCACCGACCCGGGAGACCGAGGTGCCGACGTTGATGGCCGGCCGGACGCCCTGGTTGAACAGGTCGGTCTCGAGGAAGATCTGACCGTCGGTGATCGAGATCACGTTGGTCGGGATGAACGCGGAGATGTCGTTCGCCTTGGTCTCGATGATCGGCAGACCGGTCATCGAGCCGCCGCCCAGCTCGTCGGAGAGCTTGGCGCAGCGCTCCAGCAGGCGGGAGTGCAGGTAGAAGACGTCACCCGGGTACGCCTCGCGGCCCGGCGGGCGGCGCAGCAGCAGCGACACGGCCCGGTACGCCTCGGCCTGCTTGCTCAGGTCGTCGAAGACGATCAGGACGTGCTTGCCGCCGTACATCCAGTGCTGCCCGATGGACGAGCCGGTGTACGGGGCGAGGTACTTGAAGCCGGCCGGGTCCGAGGCCGGGGAGGCGACGATGGTGGTGTATTCCATCGCGCCCGCCTCCTCCAGCGTCCCCTTGATCGAGGCGATGGTGGAGGCCTTCTGGCCGACGGCGACGTAGATGCAGCGGACCTGCTTCTTCGGGTCGCCGGAACGCCAGTTGTCCCGCTGGTTGAGGATGGCGTCCAGGGCGACCGTGGTCTTGCCGGTCTTCCGGTCACCGATGATCAGCTGACGCTGGCCGCGGCCGATCGGGGTCATCGCGTCGACGGCCTTGAGACCGGTCTGCAGCGGCTCGAAGACCGACTGGCGGGACATCACGTTCGGGGCCTGGAGCTCCAGCTCGCGGTAGCCCTCGTCCGGGATGTCGCCGAGGCCGTCGATCGGCTGGCCGAGCGCGTTGACCACGCGGCCGAGGAAGGCGTCGCCGACCGGGACGGAGAGCACCCGGCCGGTGCGCTTGACGCGCTGCCCCTCCTCGATACCGCCGAAGTCACCGAGGACGACGACACCGATCTCCCGGACGTCGAGGTTCAGCGCCACGCCGAGCGTGCCGTCCTCGAACTCCAGGAGCTCGTTGGTCATGGTCGAGGGCAGACCCTCGACGTGGGCGATGCCGTCGCCGGCGTCGGCGACGGTGCCGACCTCCTCACGGGAGACGTCGGCCGTGTAGGAGGAGACGTAGCGCTCCAGGGCGCCGCGGATCTCCTCCGTCGAGATGGTCAGCTCGGCCATCCTCTGCTTCCTTCAAGTATCAGGGGCCCGGGATACCTAGTACCGACCGGTCCGATGGCGTCGAATCAGGGCTGCGGAGGCGCTGGTCAGCGCTTCGCGAGCGCGTTGCGGGTCTCGTTGAGGCGGCGCAGGACGGTGCCGTCGTACAGGTCGGAGCCGACCCGCACGCTCACCCCACCGAGCACCTCGGGGTTCACCGTCTGCTTGACGGAAACCTCTCGACCGTACATCGCGGAGAGGCGGGCACCGAGGCGTCGCTCCTCCTCGTCACTCAGCGGGGCCGCCACGGTCACGTACGCGACCTGACGGTCCCGCCGGTCGGCGGCCAGCTCGACCAGCCGGGTGAGCGCCCCGATGAAGGAGCGCCCCCCGAAGCCGGCCAGCGCGGCCTCGACGAGACGGACGGTGACCGGCCGGGCCTTGCCGGCGAGCAGCTCGCGGGCCAGGGTGGCCCGCCGCTCGGCCGGGGCCATCGGATCGGAGAGCGCGTTGGACAGCTCGGCGGAAGCGGAGACGACCTGGCCGAAACGGAACAGCTCGTCCTCGACCTCGCCCAGCTCGCCGGCCTTCTCGGCGCCCGCCAGGAGCGCCTCGACGCCCAGCCGCTCGGTGCCGTCGAGCAACTCCGACGGCGCCGACCAGCGGCCGCCGACCAGCGCGGTGAGCAGGTCGAGCGCGTCCGCGCCGACCTTCCCGCTCAGGATGCCCGTGAGCAGGCCGGTGCGGTCGTCGCCCGGACGCGCCGGGTCCGACAGCGCCCGGCGCAGCCGCGGCTCGCGCCGCAGCAGTGCGGCCACGGAGAGGATGTCGTCGGCGGTGGAGGCCACCGCCGACGGCTCCGCGCCGCGGGCGTACGCGTCGAGGCGCTCGGCCCCGACCTTGTACGACTCCCGGCTGGCGGCCTGCATCAGCGGGCCCCCGCGCTCTCGAGACCGCTCAGGAACCGGTCGACGGTGCCCTTGCGACGTGCCTCGTCGGCGAGCGACTCACCGACGATCTTGCTGGCCAGGTCCACCGCGAGGGTGCCGACCTCGGCGCGGAGCTCGCGCACGATGGTGGCCCGCTCGGCGGAGAGCTGCTCCTTGCCGGCCGCGATGATCCGGTCGGACTCCTCCCGCGCCTTGGCGAGGATGTCCTGGCGGATCCCCTCGGCGTCGGCCCGGGCGTCGTCGCGGATCTTGGCGGCGTCGGTCCGGGCCTCGGCCAGCTGCGCGCGGTACTGCTCGAGCAGCTTGTTGGCCTCGGCCTGGGCGGCCTCGGCACGCTTGATGCCACCCTCGATCGCGTCGACCCGGGCCTGGAACGTCTGCTCCATGCGGGGGAAGACGAACCTCATCAGCACGAAGCAGAGCACGATGAAGGCGATGCCACCGACCACGACCTCCTGCCAGAGCGGGATAATCGGGTTGTGTTCAGCCGCCTCGGCGAGGAAGTACATGGAAGACCTCCCGATCAGAGGGGGGATTACTTAGCCCAGACGAAGCCGAACGCGACGCCGAGCAGCGCCAGCGCCTCGATGACGGCGAAGCCGATCCAGACGTACGGCAGGGTCATCCGGGACGACTCCGGCTGGCGGGCGGTCGACTGGATGTAGGCCGAGAAGACCAGGCCCACGCCGATGCCCGGGCCGATGGCGGCCAGGCCGTAGCCGATGGCGGCGGTGCTGCCCGATACCGCGGCGAGAACGTCCATTGGTGTGTTCCTCCTGGTTATCACGCGTGACTGTCACGCGGGACGACAACGGTTGGTGCGAAGTGGATCAGTGCTCTTCGGCGAGCGCGCCCTGCACGTAGCTGGCGGTCAGCACCGTGAAGACGTAGGCCTGTAGACAGATCACCAGGAACTCGAGGAAGGTCAGCGCGACGGTCATCACCCAGGAGAGCACCGAGACCGGCGCCAGCAGCCCGGTGGCGTTGAGCATCGCGAAGCCGCCCAGCGTGAAGACCAGCAGGAGCATGTGCCCGGCGAACATGTTGGCGAACAGACGGACGGCCAGCGAGAACGGCCGGACCAGGAAAGTCGAGAACGCCTCGATCGGGATCAGCAGCGGCAGGATGTACCAGGGCGCCGGCGGGATGAGCGAGTTCTTGAAGTACTTCACGAAGCCGTGGTGCCGGATGCCCACATAGTTGAAGAGCACGTAGCTGATCAACGCGAGGAACGCCGGGAAGGCGATGTGCGAGTTCGGCGAGATCTGGAAGAACGGGACGATCGCGAAGAAGTTCGTCAGCAGGACGAAACAGAAGAGCGTGGTGAAGTAAGGCGCGAACCGAACTCCCTGGTGCCCGATCATGTCGACCGCGATGTTGTTCCGGACGAAGCCGTAGATCGACTCGGCGAACCACTGCTTCTTGGTCGGCACCAGCTGCGGGTTGCGGTAGCTGAGCATGAAGAACAGGATCAGGATCCCGACCGCCAGCCAGACCATGAACGTGATCTTGGTGAACCAGTAGGAGTTGTGCGCACCCCAGGGCAGGATGCTGGGCAGGTAGAAGTCCTCCACGCTGGGAGGAAAGTTTGCCGCGCCCTGTGCAAGGACGTTCGCCTGTCCGAACACCGCGTCCCTTCCTATTGAGGCGTGCCGAGCTTGCGCACGACCAGGATGATCCCCCCGGCCATGCCGAGCACGATCCCGATCCCGGTGGCGATGCCATCGGTCTCGAGCCAACGGTCGACCAGCCAGCCGATGAAGCCCCACACGAGCATGCCCGCGATCAGATAGCTGAGCGCGGTCCAACCCTGACCGGCACCGGGCGGAACGTCGCCCGGGCCGCCAGTGCTGGGGGGTTTCTGGTCACCGGCCATGTCGGGGCGAACGATATCAGTCGAGGAGACGAGGCTGTGCCTCACCCCCCGCACAACCTGGTTGTGTGGGACACGGGTGGGCGAAGTCGTCTGGAGGCACGCTACTCCCCTTCCGCCACTGAGAGAATGACCGATCGCGGACACACCGGCGCGCCGTCCGAAGCGTGGGACGGCGCGCCGGTGTGTCCGCAGGTCAGCCGCGGGACCGCCGGGCGTGCACAGTGGTCAGCCACCAGATGTGCACGCCGGTCCAGACCAGCACGCCCGCGGCGATGCCCAGGCAGAACGGGATCAGTCCCGGCCAGCCGGTGGCGGCCACCCCGATCATCACCGCCCCGAGCACGCTCATCTTGGCCACGTACGCGCCGAGGCCGAAGGGCAGCACGAGCTGGGGGTCGCGGGCGTCGGCCCAGGCCAGCAGCACCGTGGTGAACGTGTAGCTGAGCGCGGTGACGGCCACCCCGGCCGCCGCGCCGAGCGCGCCGTCCGCGCCCCGGGTCACCCCGCCGACCACCCCGGCGACCGCCGCCAGCACCGCCGTCGAGATCAGCAGCACCGGCAGGTGGCGCAGCCGCCAGCCGCGGTCCTCCAGCGCCTCCGCGGCGCGCGTCCCCGGCTCAGCCACGGGGGTACGCCGGGAACGTGGTGACCAGCTCGGTCACGTCGGCGGCGATCCGGCCCAGCTCGTCGGCGCCCCCGGGCGCCGCCGGATCGGTGCGGACCGCCCGCGCGATCAGCGTGGCGATCCGTCGCATCTCACCCTCCCGCATGCCCTGGGTGGTGACGCTCGGCGTACCCACCCGGATGCCGGAGGCGACCATCGGCTTCTGCGGGTCGTACGGGATGGCGTTCTTGTTCAGCGTGATCTTCGCCGCGTCGCAGCGCGCCTCGGCGTCCGCCCCGGTCACCCCGACCTCGCGCAGGTCGATCAGCGCCAGGTGGGTGTCAGTGCCGCCGGAGACCGGCCGCATCCCCTCGGCGGCCAGCCCGTCGGCGAGCGCCTGGGCGTTGCTCACCACCTGCGAGGCGTACGCCCGGAACTCGGGCTGGGCGGCCTCGCGCAGCGCGACCGCCTTGGCGGCGACGGCGTGCATCAGCGGGCCGCCCTGGGTGAACGGGAAGACCGCCTTGTCGATCCGGGCGGCCAGCGATTCCCGACAGAGGATCATGCCGCCGCGCGGGCCGCGCAGCGTCTTGTGGGTGGTGGCGCAGACGACGTCGGCGTACGGCACCGGGGAGGGGACGGCCCGGCCGGCGACCAGCCCGATGAAGTGCGCCGCGTCCACCATGAGGTAGGCGTCGACCTCGTCGGCGATCTCCCGGAACCGGGCGAAGTCGATCAGCCGCGGGTACGCGGTCGCCCCGCAGATAATCATCTTGGGGCGGTGCGCCCGGGCCAGGTCGCGTACCTCGTCGTAGTCGATCAGCTCGGTGTCCCGCCGGACGGTGTAGCCGACGGTGTGGAACCACTTGCCGGAGAAGTTCACCCGGCTGCCGTGGGTGAGGTGGCCGCCGTGCGGCAGGTCCATCGCCAGCACGGTGTCGCCCCTCTGCACCAGCGCGGCGTACGCGGCCAGGTTGGCGCCGGCACCGGAGTGCGGCTGGAGGTTGGCGTGCTCGGCCTCGAACAGCTCCTTCGCCCGGGCGATGCCGATCTCCTCGGCCCGGTCCACCTCGGCGCAGCCGCCGTAGTAGCGCCGGCCCGGGTAGCCCTCGGCGTACTTGTTGGTCAGCGTGGAGCCGAGGGCCGCCAGCACGGCCGGGGAGGTGAAGTTCTCGCTGGCGATGAGCTGCAGGCCACCGCGCAGCCGCGCCAACTCCCCCAGCACCACCTCGGCGATCTCCGGGTCGACGGTGCTGAGCTGCTGGAAGTCCGGCCCCCAGAAGGTGTCTCTGGTGTTCTCCACAGCGTAGGAGTCTACGGAGCCCCGCACCGGGGGCTGTGCCATGTCTCGGCACCGGAGCCCCGAGTCACCTCGGCGGGCGCCTCGCACGAGCCGGCGCCGAGACCGCCGACGCCTGACCCGGTCAGTTCCCGGACCGCGGGCTGGTGCGCTCGAAGGCGATAGTCTGGCTGGGCGGGACGAAGTCGCGCACCGGCTGGTCGCGCAGCGCGTACGCCAGCACCCGGCCCACGGCGGCGATCTGCCGGGTCTGCACGCCGCCGCCGACGGCGTCCCGGGGGTTGTCCGGGTTCGCCGCGATGGTGGCGACGGCGAGCTGCGGGGTGAAGGCGACCACCGTCTCGGTCTCGTTCCGCTCCGCGCTGCCGGTCTTGCCGGCCACCGGCCGGTCCAGCCCGGGCGCCAGCTCCTCGGCGGTGCCGCCGTCACAGCGGCGGTACATCGACTGATCGCCGACCGGGCAGCGGGCCGCGTCCGCCGCCGCCCGGGCCACCTCCGTGTCGAGCGCCTGCCGGCAGTCCGGGTTCCCCGCGGCCAGCTTCCGGCCCGAGCTGTCGGTGATCGAGGTGACCGGGGTGGGCCGGCACCCGACGCCCTCGGCCGCCACGGTGGCGTACGCGTTGGCCAGGTCGAGCGGGGTGGTGGCGACCACGCCGAGGGTGAACGGGCCCCAGCTCTTCGCCCCGTCGTGGGCCAGCCGGGCGTCGTCGGCCGCGCGCAGCACGATGCCGAGCCGCTCGGCCATCTCCACCACCCGGTCCGCGCCCACCCGCTCGGTCAGCCAGGCGAAGTACGTGTTCACCGACCGGCCGAACGCGCTCCACATGGTGCGTGGGCCGTCCATCCAGTCCGGGTTGGCGTTGGCCGGGCACCAGTGGCCGCCGCAGGCGGCCGGCCCGGGGCCGGTGGCGTACTTGGTGACGTACACGGACGGGGCGTCGAACTCGGTGGCGAGCGGCAGCCCGGACTCCAGCGCGGCGAGCATGGCGAACAGCTTGAACGTCGACCCGGCCTGGTAGCCGACGATGCCGCCGCCACCGGCGATGAGCTGGTTGACCGTGTTCGGATAGTTCTCCTGCCCCGCCGGGTTCTCGGCCACACTGTAGTTCCGGTTCACCGCCATGGCCAGCACCCGACCGGTGCCCGGCTGGACCACGGCGGTCGGCGCGGCCCGCTTGTTGGTGACCGGGTAGATCTCCAGCACCTGCTCGGTGGTCTTGCGCTGCACGTTCGGGTCGAGCGAGGAGACGATCGAGAAGCCGCCGCGGCGCAGGGTGCGCTGCCGCTCGTCCGGCGAGGCCCCGAAGGCCGACTGGCTGTTCCACCACTGGGTGAACCAGTCGCAGAAGAAACCCCAGTCGTTGTGCTCCTTCGAGATCGCCGTGCAGTCGTTCGGGGTGGCGCTGGGCTTCAGGGCGAGCTGCTCGCCCTTCGCCCGGGCGGCGTCCTCGGCCGAGACCTGGCCGGTCTCCACCATCCGGTCCAGCACGTACGCCCGGCGCCCCAGTGCCGCGTCGGCGTTCCCGTTGATCGGGTCGTCGGTGTCCGGCGAGCGGACCAGTCCGGCGAGCAGTGCCGCCTGGGCCAGGGTCAGCTTCGCCGGGGTGGTGGAGAAGTAGCGCTTGCTGGCCGCGCCGATGCCGTACGCCCCGGCGCCGAAGTACGCGATGTTGAGGTAGCGGCCGAGGATCTCGTCCTTGTTCAGCTCCCGCTCCAGGGCCAGCGCGTACCGCATCTCGCGGATCTTGCGGCCGGCGCTGATCTCGGTGGCCCGGGCCCGCTCCGCCTCGGTCAGCCGCGGATCGCTGGCCAGCGCGTTGCGGACGTACTGCATGGTCAGCGTGGAGGCGCCCTGCCGGGTCCCGCCCTCGCGCTGGTTGACCGTGAAGGCCCGGATCACGCCGCGCACGTCCACGCCGTGGTGCTGGTAGAACCGGACGTCCTCGGCGGCCACGATGGCCTGGCGCATCACCGGCGCCACGTCGCCGACCGGCACGTCGATCCGGTCCTCGACGTAGAACGAGGTGATCAGGGTGCGGCCGTCGTTGGCGTAGAGGTTGGACCGTTGGGCCGGCTCCGGCGTCCGCAGCGACTGCGGCAGCTCGGCGAAGGGCACCAGCCCCTTGAAACCGAACCCGAAGACCAGCGCGGCCGGCAGCGCGGCCGCCGCCAGGGCCAACCCGGCGAGCACGCCGGCGAGCAGGATGGTGAACAACTTGTCGAGATGGGCCCGGTTCATCAGCTCTCCCCGCAGGAGCCGGCTGTACGAGACCTGTTCAGAATGACCGCAATCGGCCGTTTCGCCGCCACCTTCCCCAAAACACGCAGGAATTTCGCGAGGAAGGATGAAGGTGACAGAAACCCCTACGCCGAATACCGGAAAGGGTCAGGGCAACAGCACGGCGGCCAGCGGGTGGACCGTCTCCTCGATCTCGTCGGCCACCCGGCTGAAGCACTGGTCGCCCCGGCCCCACGGGTCGTCGAGGTCGTCCCCGGGCAGCGGTGCGGCACCCTGCCGGGCCGCGTCCGCCGCCGCCACCAGGGCCACGCCGCGGGCGTACACCGCGTCCGGGGCGGCCGCGGCCGGGGGCAGGGCGGACGCGTCCACCCCGCCCAGCAGCCGGCCGAACTCCCCCAGCACGAAGGTGCGCGCGGCGGCGTCCGGGCGCAGCGCCACCACGTACTCCTGCTGGTCGGCGGTGGCGGTGAGGACCAGGTCGGCGGCGTCGATCAGGTCGGAGCGGAGCTTGCGGGCGGCGAAGCCCGCCACGTCGCCGCCACGGGAGGTCACCTGCCGGGCGGCCGGCGGATTCATCTCCTCGCCGGCGTGCCAGCCGCCGGTGCCGGCGCTGTGGCTGTGCAGCAGCTCGTCGGAACGCTCCGGGTCGGCACCGAGCCGGCCCAGCCGCTCGCGCACCGCGAGCACCAGCAGCCGCTCGGCCATCGGCGACCGGCAGATGTTGCCCATGCAGACGTGCAGGACGGTGAACGGCGGCACTCAGAACCCCCGCTCGTCGAGGATGTCCGGCACCACGTCGCGCAGCTTCTCCAGCGACACCGCGCCCTGGCGCAGCACCCGGGGCACCTCGCCGGTGAGGTCGACGACGGTGCTCGGCACCGGGTCGAGGGGCGGGCCCGCCTCCAGGTAGGCCCGCACGCCGTAGCCGAGCTGGTCGCGGGCCTCCTCGGCGGTGAGCGCGGCCGGCTGGCCGACCTTGTTGGCCGAGGCCACCGCCATCGGGCCGGTCTCCCGCAGCACTTCCAAGGCCACCGGGTGCAGCGGCATGCGGACGGCCACGGTGCCGCTGTCGTCGCCCAGGTCCCAGGACAGGCTCGGCGAGTGCTCCACCACGATGGTCAGCGCACCCGGCCAGAACGCCTCGACCAGGTCGCGCGCCGCCCGCGGCAGCGAGAAGACCAGGCCGTCGAGGGTGTGCCGGGAACCGATCAGCACCGGCGGCGCCTGCCGGGTGCCGCCCTTGGCGTCCGCGAGCGCCTTCACCGCGTACGGGGTGAAGGCGTCGGCGCCGAGGCCGTAGACCGTGTCGGTCGGCAGGACGACGAGTTCCCCGTTCTTGACCGCCTCGATGGCAGCGGCGATGCCGCGGTCCCGGTCGGCGAGCGACCGACAGTCGTAGAGCATCACGAGGAGCCAGTCTGCCACGCCGCGTCGGGCTCGGCGTGCTGGCCGTCCGCGCGGCGGGACGCGGTGGCGAACCGGGGCCGCCCGACCAGGTCCCGGTGCTCCTCGACGCGCTCGTACCGGCCGTCCGCGGTCAGCAACGCCGGCACCGCCGCCCCGTGGGTGTCGTCGTGCTCGACGCCGAGCACACCACCGGGCCGGAGCAGCTCGGCGGCCCGGGCGACCACCGGCCGGATCACGTCCAGCCCGTCCGCGCCGCCGAAGACCGCCTCGTACGGGTCGTACCCGGCCACCTCCGGGGACACGGCCACCGAGCGCGGCACGTACGGCGGGTTGCAGAGCAGCACGTCGACCCGGCCCACCAGGTCGGCGAGGAGCTGCGGGTCGGTGACGTCGGCCGCCACCACCTCGATCGGGGTGTCCCCGGCGGCGGCCCGGTCGGCGGCGTTGCGGCGCAGCCAGGCCAGCGCCGCCGGCGAACGCTCCACCGCCACCACCCGGGCTCGCGGCAGTTCCTGGGCCACCGCCAGGGCGATCGCGCCGGAGCCGCTGCACAGGTCCACCACCAGCGGCACGCCCCGGCCCCGGCCCTGGGCCACGCCCCAGCCGGCGAGCAGCTCGGTCTCCGGCCGGGGCACGAACACGCCGGGGCCGACCGCCAGCTCCAGGTGCCGGAACCCGGCGGTGCCGGTGAGGTGCTGGAGGGGTTCGCGGGCCACCCGCCGGGCCACCAGCGCGTCGAACCGGTCGCGCTGGCCCGGGTCGAGGCCCTCGGTCAGGGCCAGCCGCCCGCGCGGCACGTCCAGCACGTACGCGGCCAACAGCTCGGCCTCCGCCCGGGGCGCCTCGACGCCCG
Organism: Micromonospora sp. RTBAU3-60; assembly: GCF_054963695.1. Classification (NCBI taxonomy): domain Bacteria; kingdom Bacillati; phylum Actinomycetota; class Actinomycetes; order Micromonosporales; family Micromonosporaceae; genus Micromonospora; species Micromonospora sp. RTBAU3-60. Next base: position 208,622 of record NZ_JBUEGB010000009.1, read on the forward strand.
CCGCCGCGAGGGTCCGGGCCGCCCGGGCGACCGCCAGCGAGGGCCGCTCGCGTTCCGTCCCTTCGGACGGGTGTTGCGGGAGGTGGGTCACGACATAATCATGAAGCGTCGCGGGGTGACATCACGAGCGGGTGCGTTCGGGCGCACACCACAGGGAGGTTCGAGTGGGCTGGCTCGACCGGGTCGACGACCAGGTTGACGCCCTCCGGCGCGCCCGGGCGCTGCAGGAGGCGAGCCGCTCGGCGGAGGCAGTCACCCTGCTCGACCGGATCATCCGCACCACCAGCGATCCCTGTGCCCGCGCGGACGCGCTGGTCCAGCGCCTCTGCGCAGTGATCAATCTCGGTCGGACGGCCGAGTACACCCGGGCCATCGAGGAGGCCTCCGCCGCGGTCCGGGACCTGGCCGAGCCCTACCTGCACGGGCACCTCAACGCCCTGGCGGCGCTCGCCGCGCACCACCAGGGGGCGCTGGACCGCTGCGTCACCCACCTGGTCAAGGCCTCCCGCTGGCTGACCGCCGACGACGACCCGGACCGGGACACCGCCTGGGGCTGGCACGACCTGGCGATGGCCTACTCGTACCTCAGCTTCCACGGGCACGCGCTGGGGGCGATCGAGCGCGCCCGCCAGGTGGGGCTCGGCGCCGGCATTCCCGAGGAGACCTTCGCCGCCCCGGGCATCCGGCTGCGCAACGCGGTGGCCCTGGACCACACCGGCGACAGCGACGGCTGCCTGCGGGTGCTGCGCGACGTGGCCGGGGACTTCCACCGCTTCCTGCGCAGTGGGCGGGCCGGCAACATCCGACCGAGCAGCCTGGCGGCGTACGGGTACGCCGCCGCCCGGCAGGCCACCCTCGGCGACCAGGTGGAGTCCGACCCCGCCGCCGCTCCCGACCGGCTGCTCGGGCACGGCGGCGACAGCGCCCGCGCGCGGGACATGCAGCAGCTCGGCCAGGTCTGCCTCGCCATCGCCGACGGTCGGCCGATCGAGGCGGTGACCCGGCTGGACACCGCCCGGGTCTCCATCGAGACGCTGGGCGCGGCCGAGTCGCCCCGGCTGCGCAGCATCGCGCTGGCCCGGGCCGGCGACCACGCCGCCGCGCACCGGGCCGACCGGTACGCGTTCCGGCTGGCCGCGCAGCGCAACGACCGGCTGCGGGACGTCTACATCGAGGGCATCGCCGCCCGGATCGACCACGAGGAGGTGCGCCGCGAGGCCGCCCGGTACGAGGGCGAGGCGCTCACCGACCCGCTGACCGGGCTGCCCAACCGGCGCCGGCTGGAGCGCTACATCGGCGCGGTGGTGTCCCGGGGCGAGCGGGTGGTGATCGGCGTCTGCGACCTGGACGGCTTCAAGGCGGTGAACACCCGGCACGGCCACCACTCCGGTGACCTGGTGCTGCAACGGATCGCCGGGGTGATCAACCGGGTGATGCGGCGCGGGGACTTCGTGGCCCGGTACGGCGGGGACGAGTTCGTCGTGGTGCTGCCCGGAGCCGGCATGACCGAGGCGGCCGAGGTGGCCCGCCGGATCCAGGCCGCCATCCGCACGGAGGACTGGGAGTCGCTGGTCCCCGGCACCCCGGTCGGGGTGAGCATCGGCTTCGCCGAGGTGAGCGGGGGTTCCGGGGCGAGCGTTCGGGAGGCGCTCGGCGCCGCGTTCGAGCTGGCCGACCGGGAGATGCTGCGCGCCAAGGACCGCCTCCGCGCCTCCTGACCCGCCCCCGGGCGGCGGGGGTCAGCGGCGGGTCAGTTCGGTTTCGCCGGCCAGGCGGGCGGCGCGGTCGGCCTCGGTGAGGGCGTCCAGGACGCCGTCCAGCTCACCGGCCAGGGCCAGGTCCAGGTTGTACGCGGTGTAGCCGATCCGGTGGTCGGTGATCCGGTTCTGCGGGAAGTTGTAGGTGCGGATGCGCTCCGACCGGTCCACGGTGCGGACCTGCGCCTTGCGGGCGTCCGAGGCGGCCGCGTCGGCCTGCTCCTGAGCGGCCGCGAGCAGCCGGGCACGCAGGATCCGCATGGCCTGCTCCCGGTTCTGCAGCTGCGACTTCTCGTTCTGGCAGGAGACCACGATCCCGGTCGGCACGTGGGTGATCCGGACCGCCGAGTCGGTGGTGTTGACCGACTGGCCGCCGGGCCCGGACGAGCGGAACACGTCGATCCGCAGGTCGTTCGGGTCGATGGTGACGTCGACGTCCTCGGCCTCCGGCAGCACCAGCACGCCGGCCGCGCTGGTGTGGATCCGGCCCTGCGACTCGGTGACCGGGACGCGCTGCACCCGGTGCACGCCGCCCTCCCACTTGAGCCGGGACCAGACGCCGTTGCCGCCCTCGGGCACGCCCTTGGTCTTGATCGCCAGGGAGACGTCCTTCACGCCGCCGAGGTCGGACTCCTGGGAGTCGATCACCTCGGTGACCCAGCCGTGCCGCTCGGCGTACCGGGTGTACATCCGGAGCAGGTCGCCGGCGAAGAGCGCCGACTCCTCGCCGCCCTCCCCGGCCTTGATCTCCACGATGACGTCCTTGGCGTCGTGCGGATCCCGGGGGATCAGCAGCTCGGCCAGCTTCTCCTCGAGCGCCGGCAGGGACGCGGCGATCGCCTCGGCCTCGGCGGCGAACGCCGGGTCCTCGGCGGCTAGCTCGCGGGCGGCGACCAGGTCGGCTCGGGCCTGCTCCAGCTCACCGGCGGCCTTGTGCAGCGGGACGAGCTCCGCGTAGCGCCGGCCGACCCGCCGTGCGGTGCCCTGGTCGGCGTGGATCGCGGGGTCGGCGAGCCGCTTCTCCAGCTCGGCGTACTCGTCGAGGAGGGCGGCCAGGCGCTCACTGCTCATGCTGCGGATGCTCCTTCGACGACGACCGGGTGGGGGTGAGGATAAAAGGGTGGAAACGGACGAACGCCCGCGTCCGGCACGGAGCCGGACACGGGCGTCGTCGGAGCAGCTACTTGGCCTTCTTGGCCTGAACCTTGGCGTACTTCTGCTGGAACTTCGCGACCCGACCGGCGGTGTCGAGGACGCGCTGCTTACCGGTGTAGAACGGGTGGCAGGCGCTGCAGGTCTCGACGCTGATCTGACCGCCCTTGGCGGTGCTGCGGGTCGTGAACGTGTTGCCGCAGGAGCAGCGGACCTCGGTGGTCACGTACTCCGGGTGGATGTTGGGCTTCATCTCGCCTCGGTCCTTTCTTCGGTGGTCGCCGGGTCGCCGTCGTTGCTCCCCGTCATCCGCGAGGGGCTCGGGCGTGAACCGGAACCGGTGGCCGATTGACCAGTGTGCCACGGACGTCCGCCGACCCGGCGAGCGGGCCGCACCGGAGGTCCGGCAGGCGCAACGCCCACCACCCCGCACGCATTCCCGCCCCGCTCGCGGGCATTCGTCAACCGGTGCCGGGGTGGACCGGGACGAACCGGAGGTGCGGGATGTTCTGCCTGATCGCGACCCGTGGGCTGCCCGCCTCCGGCAAGACCACCTTCGCCCGCCGGCTGCAGCCCGGCGTGGTCCGGGTCAACCGGGACGACCTGCGCCGGATGATGCACGGCGAGCGGCTCTTCACCCAGTGGGCCGAGGGGCAGGTCACCCGGGCCCAGCGGGCACAGGTGGAGGCGCTGCTGGCGGCCCGGGTGAGTGTCTGCGTGGACGACACCAACCTGCGCTCGCGCACGTTGCGGGACTGGGCCGAGCTGGCCGAGCGGTACGGCGCCGCGTTCGAGGTGCACGACTTCACCGACGTGCCGCTGGAGGAGTGCCTACGGCGGGACGCCGCGCGGCCGGAGGCCGACCGGGTCGGCGAGGCGGCGATCCGCCGCCTGCACGAGCGCTACCTGGCCAACCGTCCGTTACCGCTGCCGGTCCCGACCGCCCGCACCGGCACCCCGGCCCGGGTCCACCCGCCCCACCCCGAGCCGCCGGCGATCGTGCTGGTCGACATCGACGGCACGGTGGCGTTGAACGTCTCGCGCAGCCCGTACGACATGACCCGGGTCGGCGAGGACGCCCCGAACGAGGCGGTGATCGCGGCGGTCCGGGCGATGCACGCGGCCGGGCACGGGGTGGTCTTCTGCTCGGGCCGGGACGCGACCGCGCGGCCGGCCACCGAGGCCTGGCTGGACCGGCACGTCAAGGTGCCCTACCTGGCGCTGCACCTGCGGGCGGTCGGTGATCAGCGCAAGGACGCCGTGGTCAAGCAGGAGATCTACGAGCGGGAGATCAGGGACCGGTACCGGGTGGTCGGCGTCTTCGACGACCGGCAGCAGGTGGTCCGGATGTGGCGCGCGCTCGGCCTGACCGTCTTCCAGGTCGCCGAGGGCGACTTCTGACCGAGCACCCGCCGACGGGCTCCTCCCCCAGGTCACAGGGCCCGTCGGCGGGTGGCGGCCGGCCGCCGGGGACGCGGCTGCGTGGCCGCGCCCCCGGGGCGGGTCAGGCTGCGGGCGCCTCCGCCGCCGTCAGGGTGACCGTCGCCTGGGCGCGTACGCCGTTGACGGTCACCGCGAGCACCACCTGACCGCCGGGACGCAGCGCGGTGAGCTGCCCCGTCGCCGGGTCGAACCGGGCCACGTGCCAGGGCTTCACCCCGTCGGCGCCGCCCACGTACAGGTTCGGCGAGCCTGACCAGTCGGCGCTGACCGGCGCGGCAACCGGAACGGCACGGCCGCCGGGCTGGGTGAGCGTGGCCGTGACGGTCGCCGGGGCGCCCACCGGGACGCTGGCCGGAGCGGCCAGGGCGAGCCGGTCGACGTGGGCGTGGAACTCCGCCTCGACCCAGCGCGGCCCCTCGGCCAGCGGGTCACGGCGGGCCCGCTCCGCCTCCTGCGGGGTCACCGGGTCGACGCCGAACTCGGTCCAGCCAGTGAAGCCGCCGAGCTGGGGCGGGGTGGAGGGGTTCTTGCCCGAGTTGCCGTTGATCACGTACGGGACGCCGTCCACCCGGTCCGCGTGGAAGGTGCCGACGTGCCCGTTGACCAGGAGCGCGCCCTTGCCGGTCCGGTGCTGGAAGTCGGCCAGCCACTGCTCCACCAGGGCGGCTTCCTTGCGGTCGCCGAGCTGGCTTGCCTTGGCCGGGCTGGGGTCGCGGGGCGGGTGGTGGAAGAACACCGCGACCGAGCCGACGGCCGGGTCGGCGGCGGCCGCGTCCAGCGTGTCCCGGAGCAGCTTCACCTGGTCGAAGCCGCCGCCCCGCAGCGAACCGCTCGACGTGTTCAGCGTGACGAACCGGGTGCCCTCGTGGTCGAAGACCCGCGAGGTGGCGCCGAAGACGTTCCGGAAGTTGTCGATCGGGGCGCCCATGATCTCGTGGTTGCCCGGGACGTAGTAGTAGGGCAGCTCGCCGCCCAACTCCTCGTCGAGGATCCGCTTGGCCAGCGCGAAGTCCGCCGGGTACGCGGTGTCCACGAAGTCGCCGTCGATGATCAGGAAGTCCGGCTTCGCCGCCTTGACCTCGCGGAGCGTACGGCGGGCCTGGGCGACCAGGTCGCTGTCCGGGTCGGCCGCGACGAACTGGGCGTCGGACATCACCGCGAAGCGCCAGGGCGCGCCGTCCACCGTGCCGTCGCGCAGCACCACCCGGTCGGTCCGGCCCGGCTCGGCCGGCGCGTCCAGCGTGGGCGGCACCTTGGCCACCAGGTCGTCGATGACCACCTCGCTCTTGTACTGCTTGGCCGGGTCGGTCTCGGCCACGTAGAACCGGCGCACCCGGACCGGGTACTGCACCCCCGGCGGGACGGCGAACTCGACGTACCGCCAGCCGGTCCAGGTGACGTACGGGCCGCGCAGCACGAACTGGGTGTCCTGGGCGTCGTGCAGGTGCAGGCTGGGCCACTCCCCGGTGCCGTTGCCCTTGATCCACATGCCGAACGCCTGCGGCTGGCCGGGCACGGCGATCCAGGCCGGCGGGTCGGCGTACGCCGCGCGGGTGCCGGTGGACTGGCTGAAGTCGTACGACATCTTCAGCCCGGTGCCGGTGTGGCCCGGCGCCGGCGCGACCGATCCGCTGGCCCGGGCCTGGCTGAACTTCCAGGCGGCGGCGTCGTCGAAGCCGGCCACCGGCACGTCGGCCAGCCCGACGGTCACCGGCAGCACGGTGGTCTCCGCTCCGACGTGGACGGTGACCAGGGCCGAGCCGCTGTCGCCGAGCGCCTTCACGGAGAGGTTGCCGTCATCGGTCGGGGTGATCGCGAGGACGTCGTGGTCGTACTCCAGGCGCAGGTCGGCCGGCTCGATCGGCGCGGTGTTGCCCTCGGCGTCGTAGCCCACCACGCCGAACAGGCCGGTGTCGCCCTGCCGGTTGAGGCCGAGCCGGTCCACGGTGGAGTCGATCCGCTCCAGCGGACCGAGCACGGTCAGGTCCAGGGTGCCGCGGGCCTCCTCCCGCCACGCGGTGACGGTGCTGCGGCCGGGCCGGTCGGCCCGGAACACGCCCTCGTCGTCCACCGTGCCCTGGGCGGCCGGGTTGGCCCGCCACTGCGGCGCGCCGGCCGCCGGGCCGTACGTCTCGTCGTAGCCGGCGGCGGTGAGCCGGCGGGTGAGCCCGGGGAAGACCCGGTCCGGCCGCCCGCCGCGGACCGGGGCGACCCCCGGAGCGGCGGTCGGGTCACTCGCCGTCTCGAGCCAGAATCCGGTGAGCCGGCCGCTGCCCTGCGGGGCGTAGATGGCCAGTCCGTTCGGCACCGGCCGCTCGCTGCCGTCCGAGGGGCTGTTCTCCACCTGCACGGTGGCCGCGCCGGGCTCGCGGGCCAGCAGGGTCGAGGAGCCGCCCCCGTCGAGGTTCAGCGCGGTCCACGCGCCGAGCTCGCGCATCATCCGGCCCATCTCGGTCTGGGTGACGCCCCGGCTGTCCACCTGCCGGCCGTCCACGGTCAGCATGATCATTTTGCGCCCGTCGGCGGAAAAGCCGACCGAGGTACGCGGGGCGAGGCTCTGGTCGGCGATGTCCTGCACCACCCCGTCCCGGACCAGCACGCTGCCGCCGCCGACGGCCGCGCGCAGGCTGCTCCCGTCGGAGGCCTTCGGCCGCCAGCTCAGGTCGACCGGGTCGCCCGGCCGCAGCGCCGCGAGCGCGTCCGCGCCCGCATCCCGGCCCAGCAGCACGGTGGTCCCGGCCGGGATCGCCCCGTCCCCCGGGGCGGTGGCCACGGTCGCGGCCTTCCCGCCGGTCACCGTCACCTCGACCACCCGCGCGGCGCCCTCCACGGCCCGCTTGCGGGCGTACGTGCCCCAGAGTGGGGTGAAGACGCCGACGCCGTCCCGCTGCACCATGTTGTTGAACTGAGTCAGCGGCACCGGTCCGGCCGGCAGGGTGGCGGTGCCCTCGAAGCCCACCTGGATCACCCGGCCCAGCCCCTCCGCGCTGATCGCCGCGGCGTTGGTGTGCCCGGCGACCGGCGACTGGACCAGCTCACCGGAGCGGATGCCGATGCCCTGCGCGGCGCCGGAGTTGTTGATGTCGAAGAAGTCGCCGTTGACCGCCGCCACCGCCCGGGTACGGTCCGCCGCGGCGCGCAGCGGCTCGTCCCGGGTCACCGCGCCCGAGTTGACGTAGTCCACGGTGACCCCGCCGGACAGGTCGGCGGTGAGGGCGTCGGCGCGCAGCCAGCCGTCGGCGTCGTACCGGTCGAAGGAGGTCAGGTCGAGTCCGGGGGCGACCGGACGGGTGGTCTTCGCGGTCTCCAGGCCACCGGCCGGTTCCAGGCCGGCGGCGGCGTCGCCGGCGATGGCGACCGCGGAGTCAGGGCGCGAGGAGGCGGCCGGGGCGTCCTCGGCCGCGGTGCGTGGCTCGCCGGCGGGCGCCGCGACGCCCGGTGGGACGGGCCCGGCAAGGGTCAGCAGCGGCGTCAGCAGCAGGACGCCGGCAAGAGAGGCGGATCGACTGCGGGTACGCATGCCCGACAGTCAACCGGAGAGTGAACAGAAGTTTCAATACCTGCCGGCTTAACCGTAGAAAAACTTCAGAACCGTGCTCGGCCGTGCCGGGCCGGAACGCGGAAGAGGGGCACGACCCCAAGGCCGTACCCCTCTTCCGTCCGCTCCTGGCGGGATCACTCGCCCGGCGTGGACTTCGCGATCTGCATCAGGAACTCGATGTTCGTCCGGGACTGCTTGAGCCGGTCCAGCAGGAGGTCGAGCGCCGCCTGCGAGTCCAGCGAGTGCAGCACCTTCCGGAGCTTGTGGACGATCGCCAGCTCCTCCGGCGCGAGCAGGACCTCCTCCTTGCGGGTGCCGGAGGGGTTGATGTCGATCGCCGGGAAGACGCGCTTGTCGGCGATCTTCCGGTCCAGCTTGAGCTCGGCGTTGCCGGTGCCCTTGAACTCCTCGAAGATGACCGTGTCGGCCATGGAGCCGGTCTCCACCAGCGCCGTGGCGAGGATGGTCAGGGAGCCACCGTTCTCGATGTTCCGCGCCGCGCCCAGGAAGCGCTTCGGCGGGTAGAGCGCGGTGGAGTCGATACCACCCGACATGATCCGGCCGCTCGCCGGCGCCGCCAGGTTGTACGACCGGCCGAGGCGGGTCACC